>SLSM01000127.1 GCA_007130445.1 Trueperaceae bacterium
CCCAGCGCCCCTCGAAGCCCGGCCGGACGCCCGCGGGACCGACACCCAGCCAGCCCTGCAGCCACGACGTCGGACCGCGCCGTGGTGCGTGCACCAGCCCAGCCCCCGCCGCCCCGCTCACGACGCCGGCGAGGCGCTCGAGTCGCACGCCGAGCCGTGCGTCGACGTCGCCGGCGACCCCGGCGCTGCGGAGGTCGAGCGAACCCGCGAGCGCGGCCGCACCGGCCAGGGACCGCCCGCTGACGTCGACGCTCAGGGTGGTGGTGCGATCCAGGCGATACACCACGCCGAGCCGCGCCCCGAGGTCCCAGTCGCCCTGCTGGGCCCGCGCTCTGTCGCGTTGGTCGTCGAGTGCGCGGAGCGCCGCCTGGCCCGCCGCGTCGGGTGGCGCGGGCCGGACGGGGTCCACCGTTCGCGGTGTCGCGTTCCCGGCTTCGATCGCGAGGCTGAGGGCGACGCTGGCGACGGTGCCACGAGCCCCGAGCCACATCCGCGCGCCGAGCGGCACGACGGCGTCGGGTACCGTCGCCAACGAGCCGCCGCCTTCGACGGTGACGTTGCCGAGCTGACCGAAGGTCGTGACGTGGCGCCACGCGGCGCCGACGCCGAACGTGGTCGAGGTGCGCTGGGGCGTCGTTGCGCCCATGATCGCCGGCGGCTCGGCGACGCGCACACCGAACCGGAACCAGCCGTCGAGGTCGACGCTCCCCGCGCGGTACGACGTGACGGCGAGCGTTGCGGCCGTCACGGTCGCCGCCGTATCCGAGCCGGCGTGGAGCCACACGCTCAGCCGCTGCGCCTGCGCGCTCGCGCTCGCGAGCGCGCAGGCGAGGACGATCGTGCCGACGAGGAGCGTCGACGGTCGCCGCACGGCACGCCGCTGCACGCCATATCGCATCGCATGGTCCATGGCGACAAGGCTACCCGGTGGTAGCATCCGTGGGCTGATTGCAAGGAGGATTGAGCATGCACGTTCTCGGTCGCATGACCGTCACGCCAACGATTCCGACCCCGATCGCGCGCCTGCGCGAGCTCGTCGACAACCTCTTCTGGACCTGGGACCCCGAGTCCCGGCGCCTCTTCCGCCGTATCGACAACGAGTTGTGGGAGAGCGTCGGACACAACCCGATCGTGTTCCTGCGCGACGTCGCCCAGGAGCGCCTCGACGCCTGCGCCGCGGACGACGACTTCGTACGGCACCTGGACGCCGTGATGGCGCGCTTCGATGCCGAGATCGGCGAGGGTGCGTGGCGCGACGATGGCCTGGTCGCCGAGGATGCCGGGCGCCTGTACGCGTACTTCTGCGCAGAGTACGGCTGGCACGAAGCGGTCGCGCTCTACTCGGGTGGCCTCGGGATCCTCGCGGGCGATCACACCAAGGCGGCCTCCGACCTCGGCGTGCCGCTCGTCGGTGTCGGACTGTGGTACCCCGAAGGGTACTTCCACCAACGCGTGGCTGCCGACGGCAGACAGGAGGCGGTGTACGACCGGCGCTCGCCGCTCGAGTTGCCCCTCGCACCCGTGACGGACGCCGCCGGCGAGCACGTACGGGTCCACGTCAACGTGTTCGGTCGCGACGTGGCGATCCAGGCCTGGCGCGTCGCCGTCGGACGTGTCCCGGTGTACTTGCTCGACGTCGACGTCGAGGGCAACCACCCCGACGACCGCGCGCTCCTGCGCCGGCTCTACGGCGGTGACCAGCGCACGCGCATCGCGCACGAGATCATCCTCGGCGTCGGTGGCGTACGCATGCTGCGCGCGCTGGAGCTGACCCCCGACGCCTGGCACATGAACGAGGGGCACAGCGCGTTCATGGCTCTCGAGCGGTGCCGAGAGCTGGTCGCGCAAGGCACGTCGTTCGCCGAGGCCCGCGAGACCGTCGCGGCGTCCACGGTCTTCACCGTCCACACGCCCGTCGCGGCCGGCAACGACGCCTTCCCGTTCGACCTCGTCGGCCAGGCGTTCGGTTCGTTCCACGGAGCGCTGGGGTTACGCCCCCACGAGTTCTTCGACCTCGGGCGGTCCGACCACGGCTGGGGTCCGGTCTTCTCGATGCCGGCGCTGGCACTCAGGTTCACGAGCGCCCGGAACGGCGTCGCAGAGTTGCACGGTGACACGAGTCGGCGCATCTGGTCGGACCTGTGGCCCGACGTCCCGGTCGAGGAGGTCCCGATCGGCCACGTGACGAACGGCGTACACGTGAAGTCGTGGATGGCGCCCGAGATCCAGCGCCTGGTGGCGACCGTCTTGCCCGACGACTGGACCCAGCGCCTGGGTGACGTCGAGATGTGGCGCGCCGCGGAAGACGTCGACCCGGGCGAGCTGTGGTTGGCGCGGCAGGCCGTGAAGGCGCAGAGCGTGCGCTTCCTCAGGCGCCGCGTGCGGCGCCAGCTCGATCGGCAAGAGGCCTCGCCGACCGCCCTGCACGACGCCGAGGCGCTGTTCGACCCGGCGGCCCTGACCATCGGCTTCGCCAGGCGCTTCGCCACCTACAAGCGTGCGACGCTGATCTTCCGTGACCTCGATCGGCTCGCGGCGCTGCTCGCCGACGCACAGCGCCCGGTGCAGCTGGTGTTCGCCGGGAAGGCGCACCCCGCCGACGAGGAGGGGCAGGCCTTGATCGCCACGATCCAGCGCCTCTCGCGCGACGAGCGCTTCGCCGGCAAGGTCTTGTTCGTCGAGGACTACGACATGGCCATCGGGCGGGCGTTGACGCGCGGCGTCGACGTGTGGCTGAACAACCCGCGCCGGCCGCTCGAGGCCTCGGGCACGTCGGGCCAGAAGGCGGCGATGAACGGCGTGCTGAACCTATCCGTCCTGGACGGTTGGTGGCCAGAGGGGTTCGACGGTCGCAACGGCTGGGCGATCGGTGCCCCCCGCGCCTACGCCGACGAGGAGCGGGCCGACGCCGCCGACGCCGACGCGTTGTACTCGTTGCTCGAGAGCGACGTGGTCCCGACGTACTACGACCGCGACGAGCACGGGGTGCCGACGGCGTGGATGCGGCGCTCTGCCGCCGCCATCGCGACGGTCACGCCCAGGTTCAACGCCCAACGCATGGTGCGCGACTACGTCGAGCGCTTCTACCGGCCGGCGGCGATGCGTTCCGAGGCGTTCGCCACGGTCGGCGGCCTGGCCGCCGACCTGGCGGCGTGGCGGAGCGAGGTCTCGGAGCACTGGTCGACCGTGCAGCTCAACGCCAAGGCGCTCGACGAGACGGCGCACCACGTCGGTGCGCCCGTGACGATCGAGGCCACGCTGTACCCGCACGGGCTCGCCCGGCGAGACATCCTCGTCGAGGTCGTCTACGGCCCCGAGGGCGACGGTCTGCAGCGCAACCTCCACCGCGTCCCGATGACGGTCGTCGATCGGCAACCCGACGGCGGCGTACGGTACCGGGCTCGTTTCGAGCCGGCCATCAGTGGTCGTCTGGACTACGGCGTGCGGGCGATCGCCACGCACCGCGGCCTGGCCTCACCGTTCGACGCCCACGCCATCCGTTGGGCCTGACGTTCGCCCAGCGGCCGCTTCGTCGACCAGGATGACGAAGCGGCCGGCTGGGTGCAGCGCCGTCAACGGCAGCGCGTCCGGCGGTTCGTCGGCGCGCAGCGTGCGCCGGAGCGCGTCGCGCTTGTCGGCCCCCGATACCACCACGAGCACCTCGTCGGCGTTCCCGAGCGCGGCGGCCGTCAAACTCAGTCTCACGGCGCCTTCGGCACGTTGCACCACCGTGGTGAGCCCAGTGGCGTGCACCGCACCGGTGCCCGGGAAGAGGCTGGCCGTGTGTGCGTCGGCGCCGAGGCCCAAGAGCACGAGATCGAATCTGGGCGGGTCGCCCAAGGAGCGCTCGAGGAGCGCTGCGTGCGAACGCGCACAGGCGGCGGGATCGGTCGCGTCGGGCCAACCGAGCACCTGATCGGGGGGGATCGGCACGTGATCGAGGAGCGCGCTGCGAGCGGCCCGCTCGTTGCGCTCCGGGTCGTCACGAGACACCCAGCGCTCGTCGCCCCAGGTGACGACGACGCGTTCCCAGGGCAGGTCGGAGCGCTCCGCGAGCGAGCGGTAGGCGGCGAGCGGCGTGCGACCTCCCGCGAGGGCGACGACGAAGCGACCATGGGTCGCGACGGCGTGATGGCAGGCGGCGACCATCCGCGATACGAGCGCCGTCGTGAGGGCGTCCGCATCGGTGACGACCTCGAGCGTGGGAGCGACCATGCCGAAGTCTAGCAGTGCCTCGACGGGCGTCCGCTCGGTCCCGCGGACCGCGGTGCGACTGTCGGCCCATGCAGCGATGGTTGGTAGGCTCCGGCATGACCATCGACCGTGACACCGCCTACGCCCTGATGACGGAGTGGACCCACAGCCCGAGTCTGCGAACCCACATGCTCGCGGTCGAGGCGGCCGTCGCCGCCTACGCCGAGCGGGACGGTGAGGACGTCGAGCTATGGTCGGCGACCGCGCTCCTGCACGACTTCGACTACGAGCGCCATCCGGACCTCGGTGCCGACGGTCACCCCTTCGTCGGTGTGGCCCACCTCCGCTCGCTCGGGGCGCCCGAGGCCATGTGTGAGGCGATCCTGGGGCACGCGGACCACACCGGTGTGGCGCGCGAGAGCCGGCTCGCCAAGGTGCTCTACGCGTGCGACGAGATCACCGGGCTGGTGGTTGCGGCGGTCCTGGTGCGGCCCGACAAGGACATCGCGGCGCTCGAGGTGAAGAGCCTGAAGAAGAAGTTCAAGGACAAGGCGTTCGCGCGCGGCGTCGCCCGCGACGACGTGCGCCGAGGCGCCGAGGAGCTCGGCGTGGAGCTCTGGGACCACGTGGCGTTCGTGCTCGCGGCGATGCAGGGGCGCGCAACGGCACTGGGCCTAGACGGCAGCAGCGACCGCGGTCGTTGACGGGCGCCGGTCCTGCGCGCTTCCGCGTGAGCGGTGACGGTGTGAGCGGTGACGGCGTGAGCGCGGCAGGCGCCGGACGTTCAACGCCCAGCCGCCATCACTGGTGGTGCGCAGCGGTGGCCAGATCACCCACGCCGCACGACCCGCCACGGTGGCGGTGGGCACGGCGCCGAACGCGCGCGAGTCGCGTGAGGCCAGTGGGGTGCGGTTGTCGCCGAGCACGTAGAGGTGGTCGGCGGGCACCGGCGATGGCGCCATGGTGAAGCTGCCGAAGGGTGTGCCGGCGGCGTCGTGGTCGCTCGGCTCGCCGTCCACGATCAAGCGGCCGTGCTCCAGCGCAACGGTCTGGCCGCCGACGGCGACGATCCGCTTGATCACGAACGGACCACCGAGCACGCGCTCGAGCAGGTTGCGCGGCGTGTCGCCCGGTGCACGGAAGTAGACGACGTCGCCGCTGCGCCAGGCATGGGCACCCAGGCGCACGGCCCACGTCTCGTAGCGGGGCACGAGCGCTCGCTCGCCGTCGAGCAGGCTCGGCTCCATCGAACGGCCCTCGATCCCGACGGTGGTCACGACGAACGTGACGATGAGGAACGCGACGACGAGCGCCTCGCTCCAGCGTCGGAGGGGACCCGCAGGTGTGCGGCCTCGAAGGTGCGTCTCGCCTACGTCCTCGGGCGCTCCAGCCCGCTCGTCGGGAACTCCAGCCCGCTCGTCGGCCGGCGCGCCCTCACTCGCCACGGGGATCGGGGACGTCGTCGAACGCCGCCGGCGGCGTCAAGCGCCGCCAGTTCCACTCGCCATCGCGTTGCGGGGGCCAGATGACGGCGGTCGCCTTGCCCGCGATGGTGATGCTCCGCACCGGACCGAAGACACGCGAGTCCTCGCTGCCGCCCCGGGCGCGCTGCCGGTTGTCGCCCATGATCCAGTAGTGGCCATCGGGGAGGATGATGTCGTGCACGAAGGGCACGCCCTCGGGCGCATCGGCGGGGAGCGGGGCGAGCGCGTCGAGCGTCGCTCCGTAGTAGAGCTGCACGCGCGGATCGGTGATCGGCACGCTCGGGAGGGCGGTGTTGCCGGCCAAGGGCAGATCCGGGAAGGCCGTCCCTCGTGGCGTCGCTCCGAAGCGAACGACCACGCCCTCGAGGCGCCCGTCGCGCTGCACGATCGACGGGAAGTCCTGCGGATCGGGCGTGATCTCGCCCGTGTCGCTGATGAAGCCCTGGTCGATCGCGTGGCCGTTCACGATCACCTGCCCACCTTCGATGCGCAGGCGATCGCCCGGGATCGCCACCACGCGCTTGATGAAGAACGGCCGCGAACCGGTCTCGATGGCGCTCGGCGAGTTGGGTGGATCGCGCACCACGACGATGTCGCCTCGCTGGTAGGGACCCATGATGCCGATGCGCCGGAGCCAGGTCTCGTATTTCGGGATGAACACTCGGTCGCCGGTCAGGAGCGATTGCAGCACGTTGCTGGAGCCGACCCCGCCGTCGAGGTTGGGGCGCATCGACGAGCCGACGACGCCGACGGTGTTGAACACGAACGTCACCACCAGGTAGGCGATGACGAGCGCTTCTGCGTAGCCGCGGACCTCGCGCCAGAAACGCGAGCGGCGCGTGCCGGTGGGCCCGTCGATGCGTGGGCGCCGTGCGCGGCGCGTGGAGGGTTCGGGCATGGGCGTCAGTGTACCGCCCCATCCGTGTCCGCCTCGCGCCGGACGACGCGACGGAGCCAGTCCTGATTCGCGGTCAACACGCGCTCGGCCTCGGCCTCGCCCGCCGCGACGACCGCTTCGAGGTCCCAGAACGACTCGACGCGCACGGTCGGCAGCGCATGGACGATGCGCAGATCGGCGGGATGGTGCACGTACTGAGCGTCGGTCAGCAAGCGCATCATGATGTCGGTGGCGCGCAGCGACACCGCCGCCATCGGCGTGCGTTGCTCCAGCGTGACGGTCGCGACCACCCGTTCCCACCACGACCGTGGGTCGTCGGCGGGGGCATGGTAGGCAGCGCGTCGCGGCGGCGTGACGTCGCTGGCGATGGTGACGTCGGCGTTGAGCGTCGCGAGCGCGTCGACCGGGAGGTTGTTGCAGATCCCGCCATCGGCGAGCGTTCGGCCCAGGTACTGCACCGGCTCGAAGGCGCCGGGGAAGCACGCCGAGGCCCGCACGGCCTTGATCAGGTCGCCGCTGGTGAGCACGATCTCCTCGCCCGACTCGATGTCCGTGCACGTCACCGCGAGGCGTGCCTCGAGGTCCTCGAAACGCGCGGGTAGGTGTTCGGCGAGCAGCGCGTGGAGCTTGTCGCCCTTGATCATGCCTGCGCGCAACGAGAGGTCGAACACGTCGCGCCACGAGACCGAGCGCGCCAGGGCGAGCAGGTCGTCCGCCCGGTAGCCGGCCGCGGCGAGGGCTCCGATGACCGCGCCGATCGAGGTCCCCGCCCACACCTGCACCCGGAGCCCGTGACGCTCGAGGGCCCGCAAGGTGCCGATGTGCGCGAAGCCGCGCGCTCCGCCGCCCGAGAGCACCAGGCCGACGATCGGCGCCGCGCGTTCGTCACGCGGCGTGAACCGCGCGCTCACGCGTCGACCCCGTCGTCCGTCAGCCAGCGCGCGTCGCTCACCAACGTCCGTCCGCTGCGCGGCGCCAGGGTGCAGCGCACCACATCGCCGGAGGGCAGGACCTCGCCGCTGATGGCGTCGGTCCAGGGCCCCCGGGTACCCGTCACCCAGGTGGGCAGCTCGACGTCGAGCTGCGCGCTGCCACGGTGCTGGACGACGAGCACGGCGCTCCCCTCGAGGACGCGCGCGAAGGCGTGGACGTCGCCCTCGGCGAGCAGGGTTCGGACGTCCCCGCGCGCCAGCGGCGGCGCTCGGCGACGGAGCCGCACGAGACGCTGGACGGTGGCGCGCAGCGCGTGGTCCCACCGATCCGAGTCCCAGGGGAAGGGGCGCCGGCAGTCGGGATCGCCGCCCCCCTCGAGACCGATCTCGTCGCCGTAGTACACGCAGGGCACGCCGAGGTAGCCGAACAGCGCGTGCATGGCCGCGGCCACGGCCGCGGCGTCGCCGCCGACCCGTGTCCGGAAGCGCGGCACGTCGTGCGATCCGAGCAGGTTGAGCTGCGACAGGGCCAACTCGAACGGGATCCGGGCGCGGGCGTCCACGAGCCAGGCTTCGAGCCCGGCGGCGTCGAGCGGCAGGGCATCGCCGAGCTGATCGAGACCGGCCCAGAACGCGAGCATGGGGCGCTGGAAGCCGTAGTAGTTCATGGCACCGTCCTCTTGGTCGCCCTGGAGCCAGGCAGTCGCCTCGAAGAAGTGCTCGCCCAGCACGTAGGCGTCGGGGCGTTCCTCGCGGATGGCGCGGCGGATCGCCCGCACGTGGCGCCGGTTGCGCTCCGCTCCGGGCCCCTCGCCCAGCATGTGGATCACGTCGAGCCGCCATCCGTCGATCGACCACGGCGGCCGCAACCATTGGCGCAGGACGGCGTCGTCGCCCGCGTAGACGTCGCGCTGCACGGCGCTCGACGCAAAGTCCAGCACGGGCAGCGTGCGCGCGCCGAGCCAGCCGCGGTAGCTGTCGGGGTCGCCCCGATCGTCGAACACGTAGCGCTCGCGGTCGGGTGAGTCGGGATCGGCGTACGCGCCCGAGCCCCGTTCGTCGTGGCGGTCGAACCAGGGGTGCCGTTCGGAGGTGTGGTTGACGACGGCATCGAGCACGACCCGGATACCCCTGCGCCGCGCCTCGTCGAGGAGGTGCAGCAACGCCTCGTCGCCGCCGAGGTGCGGATCGACGTGCGTGTAGTCGACGGTGTCGTACTTGTGGCTGCTCGGCGACACGAAGACCGGATTCAGGTAGAGGGTCGACACGCCCAGGTCGACCAGGTACGGCAGCGCCTGCCGCACGCCCTCGAGGTCGCCTCCGAAGAACTCGCGCGCGCCTTGGCTGGCGTCGGGCAGGTCGCCCCACGCGCGCGCCACGACGGGTCGGCCGGCGTACAGGTACTCGCCGTCACGGACGTTGTTGCTGGGATCGCCGTCACGGAAGCGGTCGGGGAAGACCTGGTAGACCACCTGGTCCCACACCCAGCGCGGAGCCTGATAGCCGTCCACGTGACGGAAGTGCAGGTCGAGCGGCGGCGGGTAGGCATGGAGTCCCGCCTGCGAGAGCCACCGCTGCGCGCCGGTCAGGCGGCACACGAAGACGTAGCGCGTCATGGGGTGGTGCGGAGCGAGCGGCAGCCACCCCTCCCACAGCGCCCGGCCGTCGTGCGTCTCGACGACCCGGAGGGCGTCGAGACGCTCCTCGTGGTCAGGCTCGCTGCGCACGTACACGGCCTCCGGGTGCGTGCCGAAGGTGGCGAGGCGGACGCGGAGCCCACGCGTACCTCCCTGCGAGCACGGCTCGTGGCCGTCGCCGGGGTGGACCGCGTGGAAGTCGGGATCGGGCGTCGGCACCGAGGCGAGTCTAGCAACGCGCGGGGCCGGACGCTCTCGCCCGGCCCC
>SLSM01000396.1 GCA_007130445.1 Trueperaceae bacterium
AGGTACGCCGCCGCCAGCCCCGCGTAGGCGGCCAGGTACAGCGCGACGCCCCGCGTTCGCCTCGCCCAGGCGAAGCCGAGCCGGCCCGGCACGAGGTGGTCGAGCGCGCCGTGCGGCAGGCCGAACAGGACCAGTCCCACGAGCAGCGGTACGAGCGCGTGGCGCTCGGCGCTGAAGGGCGACAGCGCCTGCCACGCGATCACGGCGCCGAGCGCGAGCCAACCGACCACCACACCGACCGCGCCGGGCGCGAGGACCCGCGGCGCACCGACGCCGGCGACGACGGGGGTCGACGCCAGCGTGCGCCCTACGATCCAGCCCTGGTCGCGTTCGATCACATGCGAAGGGTATGCGCAGGCACCTTCCACGCACCGGGCCGAGCGGCACGCTTCACCGGCCGCGCCGCACGCTTCGCCCGACGCGCCGCAGCACGCTCCCTCATCCGCCCGTGTCGCTCACCACGCGCCCGTTCTCCATGCGCACCACGCGCCGCGCGAGTCGCGCCACCTCGTCCGAGCGGTGGGCGCTCACCAGCGCCACGCCGCCACGGTCGACGTGGTCCTCCAACCAGGCGGTGAGGCGCTCGAGCCCCTCGGCATCGAGCGCGGACGCGGGCTCGTCGAGGAGCCAGACCTGCGGCGCACCCATCAGGGCCGCCGCCACCGCGACACGCTGCGCCTCGCCGCCGGAGAGCCGCGACACGCTGCGGCCGAGCAAAGGCTCGAGGCCGAGGCGCTCGATCGCGGCGCCGATCGCGGACGCGTCGGCTCCGCGCACGTGGCGCGCCACGGCCAGCACCTCGTGCCCGCGCGCGCCTCCCGGCAACGCGATGCCCTGCGGCACGTAGCCGCGCAGGGCGGCGGCGCGCGCGGCGCGGGCGCCGACACCACCGAGCACGACACGGCCACGGTGGGGCGCGGCGCGACCCGCGAGGAGGGCGAGCACGCTGCTCTTGCCGGCGCCGTTGGCGCCGACCAGGGCAGCGGCGCCGCGCTCGATCTCGAGCGTCACGCCGTCGACACGCCCGCGCCAGGTGACACCCTCGAGCCGGATCACGCGCCCCCCTCCCCCCTGCCCGCGGCCGGCGCCCAGGTGGGACGCAGTGCCCAGGCCGCACCGGCTGCCGGCAGCAGGGCCAGGAGCCACGTCAGCGTGGCGCGTTCCGACGGCTCCGACGCACCTGCGCGCGGCGAGGGGTCGACGAGCAGGCCGAAGCGCACCCCCGGGACGCGCGACTCGAAGGCCTCCCACAGCACCATCGCGGGCCCGAACGCGAGCAACGACACGTCGGGCACGCGCGCCGCCAGGGCGCCCAGCGACGTGCCGACGACGAACGGCGCGTCGAGCGTGCCGTCGCCGTCGAGGTCGAGCGGTGGCGCGCGGTCGTAAGCGTTGCCGCGCAGCGCGACGTCAGCGCCATCGTCGTCGAGCGCGAGGTCGAAGGCGTTGCGCCGGAAGCGGCTCGCCTCGATCGAGAGCGTCGTGTCGAGGTCGGCATCACGTGCGTCGAACGCGGCCGGGAGGCGCTGCAGCACGGCGCCGAAGCCGTTGGCATCGACGTCGGCGCCGGTGAGCACGAGTCCGGGCGCGGCGACGGCGAGCAGCCCGATCGTGTTGCCGCGCAGCGTGGCGCCCTCGATGCGGACGTCGCGCTCCTCCTGGACCAGCAGTCCGAACGCCATCGGCCCGGTGTGCCCCTCGAAGACCACCTCGCGTAGCTCGGTGCCGCGGCCGTACATCACCGCCGAGCCGACGCCGCCGTCGGCCGCGCGCACGCGCTCGAGCAGGGCGCCGCGGTTGAACATCAGGTGCACCCCGTAGCGTACGGAACCGAGGAGCACTGCGTCGAGCACGCGCAGGCCGTCGCTGCGCTCCAGGTACATGCCGTCGAGGAAGCCCTCGAGGCGGACGCGCTCGAGCACCAGGTCGGGCGCCTCGAAGGTGGTCGCACCCGGCCCGACGCCGCTGCCGAAGGCGTGCAGACCGACCACCCGCACGTCATCGGACGCCTCGATCCACAGCGCCGCACTCACACCGTCTCCTGGGGCGCCGGCCCTGACGCCCTCGAGGCGGCAGCCGTGACAGTGCTCCAGCCGGAAGGCCGCGTCGGGTGCGTACAGGTCGCCATCGGGACCGACCCCGACGACGTGCAGACCGACCACGCGGATGCCTGGGGCCGCGAGCGTGAGTGCGCTGCCCACACCGCCACCGTCGAGCGTCGCACCGGGTTCGGCCCGCAACGTCACGTCTGGAACGTCGATCTGCCACGGACCGGTGTGCCGGCCGGCGGTGAGCACGAGCTCGTCGCCGACGGCGTGGGTCGGTAGCGGCTCGCCGGGCAGCACGCGGAGCGTGGCCGCCTCGGCGCCCGCCGCAGCGGCCCCCGCGAGCACGAGCAGCGACACGAACACGCGCGCGGCCGTGCCAGCGGACCTGGAGGCAGCGCGCCGGCGCATCAGCGCTCCCGGCGCCCGAACACCAGGCCCGCGGCGAGCGCGAGCAGCGCCGACCAGGTCAACGTCGCCGCGGTCGCGACGGCCAGCGGCGCGGCGCCCAACCAGTGGGCCACCAGCACGCCCGTGGGCCCAGCGAACACGGGCACGTCCAATGCGCGTACCAGCGCCACCCGGCCGAGTTCGGCGGGGTTCGCGAGCAGCGCCAGCGCCAACACCGGCTCGAACGGACGGTCGGACGCGAACACCGCGAAGGCCACGAGCGCAGGCTCGTAGACGATCGCGCCGAGCGCCCACAGCGCCAGACCGCCCGCAAGCGCGCGGGCCGGGTGCAGGGTCAGGGCTGCGAGCAGCGCGCCGACGAGCGACCACAGCAGCGTGGTGAGCGCCACCGCCGCACCCAGCGCGAGCGCGTGCATGGGCGTGACGCCGGCGATCGCTGCAGCTATGAGCGTGGCGAGCGTCGCGGGCCACGCCAGGCCCGATGCGGCGCCCAGCGCCGCGGCGACGAAGGCGGCGCCCGGCCGCGCAACGGCCGGTCCCCACAGGGCCCATACCCCGCGCGCGGCCAGGGCCGGGACCGACAACGCCAGCACCAGCGGCGGCACCACCAACTGCGCGACGCCGAAGATCGAGACGAGCGCGACCTCGGGTGTCCGGCCGGCGAAGCCGACGCCGACCGCCGCCATCACGGGCAGCAGCGACCACGACCACGGGTCGCGCAGCAGCGTGCGCTCCATCAGGCGCCACAACGGCAGACCGCCCAGCGCGCGGCCGACGCGCCCGACGGCGACGTCCGTGATGGGCAGCCGTTCGGCTCGGGCGCCGGCCGGCGCCCCGCTCAGAGCGCGGGAACCCACGGCTCTTCCCGAGCGCGGTCCACCAGTGCGTCCCAGCGCCACACGCGCGCGTCGGCGAGGCCGCGTTCACGCACGAAGTCGGCGGCGGCGGGCTCGTCGGCGAAGGCGACGAGGCCCCCGCCCATCGGCGTGCGCAGGCGGGCGTGATGGAGGATCGTGGCGTCGTGGACGCTCACCAGGCTCGCCTCCGCGCGGCTGGAAGCGGCGTGGTCGGCGACGAAGCACCAGCCCGCCGTCAGCGCGGGGCCGCCGTGGCCGGCGAGGTGGTCGACCAGGCACTCGATGGCGTCGTAGACGTGCACACGGCCACTGACGGTCACCTGCTGCGCGGCGAAGCGGACGTCGATGACGCTCATGGAGCAGTACGGACAGCGGTCGTTGCCGACGTCGACGGGCCCCGGTCCGGGGTCGTCGTCGCGGCGCGCGGCGTCGTGTGGGCTCACGCTGGCGCTCCCGCGTGCCCACGACAGCGCCGTCGGTCCCGCCAGGGCGGCCAGCATGAGCGCGCCGATCCTGCGCAGCGCGCGCCTACGACCGTGATCGACGCCGGCACGCGTCACGTGTCGATCAGACCGGCATGCCGAGCGAGGAGCGGGACCAGGTTCATCTCGGGCAGCGGCGCGAGGTCCTCGAGCGTCGTGAGGGCGTAGCGCGCACGGCGGCCCTCGTCGGGGTTGGCGACGACGTGGGCGTCACGTCCGTCGTCGTCGGCGAAGGCGATCAGGCGCGCCATCATCGCCACGTGCAGCCGCTCGCCCCAGTGGAAGACGGCACGCCGAGCGCTCACGAGCGCCTCGGCACTGGCCGGAACGAGGCCGGCGGCGTCGGTGACGTACAGCGTGCCGCCGGCGCCGTCGCGGACGCCGTGGACGTAGGCGTAGTTGAGGGCACACGCGATCGATTCGAAGTGCAGCGCCTCGGTCTCGCCATCGACGGCGCCCGCGAGCACCCATTGGGCGTAGGTGCGCTCGCGGAAGCCCTCGCCCTGGGGCGCGCCCGCGGGGGTGGCGATCGTCATGTCGCAGAAGGCGCAGGTGCCACCCTCCCACGGGACGTCGTGGGCTGGCAGCGTGGGTGCCGCGTCCGCCGCCGTGTCCGCTGCGGCGTGGCCGTGACCGTGACCGTGCTGCATGGGTGTGCCGTGCTGGGCGTGGGCGCCCGCGGCGAGCGCACCCAGGGCGAGGACGGCGGCGCCCCGCAAGAAGCGGCGTCGGGACGGTTCGGCGTGTGCATCGTACGGCGAGGCGGGGACGTCGACGGGATCCTTCATGGCTACCTCAGTCTGTGCCACCTGTCGGCGGCGACGTGTCGGGCGCCACGGCGACGGCCGTGGGTGTGTGCTGGTGGTCGCAACGTCGCGGGATCAGACCGGCGACGCGGCGGGCGGGTCGCGGACCCCGCAGTCGCTCCAGGCGCGCTGCGGTACGGGCGGAGCAGCCCGCACGTCGAGGTCGAGGCGCACGAGCGCGTCGCGCTCGAGGAGCGGCACGGCCGGGACCGCCGCCGCGGCGGGCCCGAAGACCTCGCCCAGCGCGTGCACGTGTTCCGGCGCGTCGTCCTCGTGGACGTGGTTGACGTCGTGCAGGGCAGCGGCGAACACGACCACCATGGCGGCGTTCGCGAACGCGGTGAGCACCACGGCGCGCAGGCCGACGACGAGCGCGTGCCTCAGGCGACCGGTCATCGGCTCGCAGGCTATCGCACGGCGGGCATCGATGACAGGTGCAGTGCCGACGGCGCCTACGGTGGGTCGCCGGAGCGTGCACAGCGACCTCCTCCCGGCCGAGTGGGGGCGCGGGCGTGGCTGCTTGACACTAATGCCATTAGGGCTTACCCTATGCCATATAGGGCATGCGTCGCGTGCGACGCCCCCGAACGGAGATCCACCATGCACACGACTCCCCTCTACGTGCCGCACCACCTCGCCACCGACGCCCCCGACGCTGCGGCGGTGCGACACCTCGATCGACCCGGTGGCACCATCGCCTTCGATGACGCCGGCGCCGGACCGCTGGTCGTCATGCTCCCCGGTCTGGGCGACCTGCGCCAGCAGTACCGCTTCCTCGCGCCCGACATCGCGGCGGCCGGTCACCGTGCGGTGACCGCCGACCTGCGCGGCCACGGCGCATCGAGTTCCGGCTGGAGCGACTACGGCTCAGAGGCCGCCGGTGGCGACCTCATCGCCTTGATCGAGGCGCTAGGCGCCCGCCCCACCGTCGTGATCGGAAACTCGTTCGGCGCGGCGCCGGCCGTCTACGCCGCCGCCGAGCGCCCCGACCTCGTCGCCGGGCTCGTGCTGATCGGACCGTTCGTCCGGCAGCAGCACGTGCCGGCGTTGCAGCGCGGCGCGTTGCGGCTGATGACCGCCGGACCGTGGAAGGTGTGGGCCTGGGGCGCCTTCTACGACACGCTCTACCCCAGCGCGAAGCCCGCGGACCACCGCGAGCACCGGCGCGCGCTGCTCACGAACCTCGCCGAACCCGGTCGCTTCGAGGCGTTGCGCGGCATGATGTTCCGCGACGACACGGCGATCGCGGCGCGCCTCGCCGCCGTTCGCGCGCCCACGCTCGTGGTCATGGGGACCAAGGACCCCGACTTCCCCGATCCCGCGGCGGAGGCCCGGACGGTCGCCGACGCGCTCTCGGGCGAGGTGGCGATGATCGACGGGGCGGGGCACTACCCGCACGTAGAAATGCCCGAGGCCACCAACGCGACGATCGCTCGATTCGTGCGCGCCGCCCATGAGGACGCAGCGCGTGCCGCGCGCTGACGCCCGGATCACGCGGCAGCGCCTCGTCGAGACCGCCGTCGCGCTCCTCGACGAGCACGGGCCCGACGCGCTCACGCTCACCGCCGTCGCGAGCGCCCTCGGCGTGCGCACCCCGTCGCTCTACCACCACGTCGACGGCCTCGACGGTCTGCGCCTCGACGTCCGTGTGCACGGCATCGAGCGCCTCGGTGACGCGCTCCAGCGCGCCGCCACCGGACGCTCCGGCCGCGACGCCCTCGCCGCCGTAGCGCGCGCCTACGTGGGCTTCGGCCGGCACCAACCAGGGCTCTACGCGCTCACGCTCGCGGGATCGGACGACGGCGACGAGCGCGTGCGTGCCGCTGCCGGGCGCGTGCTCGACACCGTGCTCGCCGTGCTACGCGGCTACGGGCTCGAGGGCGAGGCCGCGCTGCACGCCACCCGCTTCGTGCGCAGCGCGTTGCACGGGTTCACGGCGCTCGAGCGGGCCGGAGGCTTCGCGCTGCCGCTCGACCGCGACGCGTCGTTCTATCACCTGGTCGATGCGGTGGACGCGGGGTTGGAGCGGCTGGCCGCGGCGTCGCCGTCGTGACGGACACGACCAGGAACACGTCCAGGAAGCGCTCGCGGCGACGGTCAGCGGATACCGGCCGAAGCCGCGCCGCAGTGGACGCGGCGCCTGTGGACGCAGCGACACGGCGCGTGGCGCCTCCGTTCAGCCCCGCACGTCCCACCGCACCGGCAGCGCCTCGAGCGCGCGGAACCCGGGCAGGAAGCGGTAGCGCAGGGTCTCATGCGGCACCGACAGGCGTAGGTTCGGCAGACGCGTGAGCAGCGCGCGCAGCGCAACCTCGGCCTCCAGCCGGGCGAGCGGGGCGCCCAGGCAGTAGTGCACACCCTTGCCGAAGGCGAGGTGCGGGTTCGGTGCACGTTCGGGATCGAGGTCGTCGGGGCGTTCGAAGCGCGCCTCGTCGCGGTTGGCGCTGGAGAGGATGAAGATCACCGGCTCGCCGCGGCGGATCAGATGGCCGCCCCACTCGACGTCCTCCGCCGCGAAGCGGTTGAGCGCGCGCTCGACCGATCCGTCGTAGCGCAGGAACTCCTCGATGGCGCGCGGCAGAGCGCTCGGGTCGGCCGCCAGGGCGTCGCGCAGGTCGGGCCGCTCGGAGAGCGCCAGCACGGCGTTGGCGATCAGGTTGACGGTGGTCTCGTGGCCCGCGACGATCAACAGCACCATCGTGCTGAAGAGCTCGTTCTCGCTGAGCCGGTCGCCGGCTTGCTCCGCAGTGATCAGTGCGCTCACGAGGTCGTCGCGCGGCTGGGCGCGCCGCTCGGCGAAGAGCGCGCGCAGGTAGTCGGTGAACTCGGTGAGGAGCCGCTTGGCCTCCGCCAGCTTCTCGGGCGTCATGGCCGGCTCGAGCAGCGCGTTGGCCCAGGCGCGGAAGCGGCCGTGGTCGTCGGCGGGCACGCCCAGCATCTCCAGGATGACGATGGTGGGCAGTGGGTACGCGAAGGCGTCGATCAGGTCGGCCTCGCCCCGGGCGACCAGCGGCTCCAACAGCATGCCGGCGATCGCCTCGACCCGCGGCCGCAGATCGGCCACGCGCCTGGGCGTGAAGCCCTGGCTGACGAGGTCGCGCAGACGGCGGTGATCGCCACCGTCGACACCGAGCATGTTGCGGATGAGCAGGTCGTCGAGGGGCGTCGAGGGCGGCAGCTTCTCCGGCGGCAGCGCGCGCGCAGCGTCGCGCACGAAGCGGGGGTCGCGCAGCATCGCCTCCACGTCGGCGTAGCGGGTGACGAACCAGATCGGCGTGGTGCCGTCGAGGCCGGGCTGCTGGTAGATCGGGTCGTCGCGGCGCATGGCGGCGAAGGTCGGGTACGGGTCGCGCTTGAAGTCGGGCCCGTACAGGTCGTAGCGGCGGTCGGCGTCGGCCATGGTGGCACCCCTCAGCAGTGTGGGGCCATCCTACGCGGCACGGTCGACCGGGGTCTCCACCGCGCCACCTCGTTCCATGACGCGCTCCAGCAGCGTCACGGCGCGCGTCGCGCCGCCGGCCGCGGCGAAGGCCTCCGCGATCCTCCGCGCCCCCTCGCGACGGTCGCTCGCCCGCGCGACCGCAGCACGCAGGCTGGTGGCGTCGAGCCGCTGCTTGGGCAGCATCACGCCCGCGCCGCTGACCTCGGCACGTCGGCCCGTCTCGGCCTGGTCGCGCCCCCACGGGACGACCACGACCGGCACCCCGGCCGCCAGCGCGCGCTGCGTGGTCCCCATGCCCCCGTGCGTGACGACCAGGTCGACCTCTGGGACGACCTCGGCGTGGGGCAGGAAGCGCGTGACGCGCACCCGCTCGTTCGGCGCGGCGAATCCGTCCGGGTCGAGCGCGGCGGTCGTGACGATCACGCTGCCGGGACGGTCGGCGAGTCCGGCGATCGCCGCCTCGACGATGGCGCCGTCCTCCTGCAGCTCGCTCGACACGCTCACGAGGACGCGCGGCCTGGGCAAGTCCGCGAGCCACGCCGGCGCTTCGCCGGGGGGTGCCCACAGGCCCGGGCCGATCGCCGCGACGTTGGCGGGCCAGGCACGCCGCGGGTAGTCGAAGGGGACGGCGGTGCGGTAGAGGACCAGGTCGGGCCGCGTCACGATGCCGTCGAAGCGGCGGACGGGCGGGACGCCCAGCGAGGCGCGCAGCGCGTCGAGCTGCGCGATCGAACGCCGAGTGCCGAGGCGCTGGGCGGCGCGGAGCGCCGCGTCGCGCAGCCGCTCGAGCGCGTTCCGCGGCGGGGAGAAGCCGAGCCCGAAGGCTGGCGTGTCGGGCGACGCCAGCGGCAGCACGTAGGGCTGGAAGAGCGCCCACGGGCGACCGAGCGACTCGGCGTAGGCCGCCGCGCCCCACGTGTTCGTGTCGACGACGAGCAGGTCGGGCGACCACTCGGCGACGGTGCGTCGCAGGTCGTCGACCTCGTGCGGCGCCCGCGCGAGCCAGGTGTCGAAGGTGCGCTGCAACTGCGCCATCGGGTTGCCGCCGCGGTAGTCGTCGAGCGGCAGCGCTTCGATGGCGGCGGCGATGGGGCGGTGGGCGACGCCCGCCTTCTCGAGCGTGGCGCGCTCGTCGGCCAGCGTCTGCACCAGCACGTCGTGGCCGGACGAGCGCAGGGCGAGGGCCACGTCCATCATCGGGTAGAGGTGGCCTCGGGCGGGCGAGGTGTAGATCAGGATCCGGCTCATCGCGCCTCCAAGACGGCCGTGACGAGGTGCCGCAGCACCCCCTCCGTGGCCTCGCGGGAGCGCCCCAGGTCGAGGCGCAGCAGCTTCCAGAC
>SLSM01000405.1 GCA_007130445.1 Trueperaceae bacterium
AGCCAGCAGTTCGACGTCAAGCCGGTCGGCGAGCTCGGCCAGAAGATCGTCGCCTACAACGGCAAGAAGGTCTACGTCGGCATCCGCCCCGAGAACCTCGGCCTGCGCGGCACCTCGAAGATCGCCGAGAACGAGAACATCATCAAGGCCGAGGTGGAAGTCGTCGAGCCGCTCGGCGCCGAGACCCACATCCTGGCCAGCGTCGGTGGCGACCAGACGCTCGTCGCCCGGGTCGACCCGCACGCGCGCGTCAAGCCCGGCGAGAAGATCGAGCTCCTCGCCGACCTCGACTTCCTCCACGCCTTCGACCTCGAGGTCGAGAACAACATCCGCTACTCCTGATCTGTCCGTCTCGCACGCACGTCATCACGCCCCGGGCGCTCCGCTGCGCCCGGGGCGTACACTTGCCGGATGGTCCTCGTGGGCGTACAGGATGTCCACAAGTGGTACGGCGGTCAGACGGTCCTGGACGGGGTCCACCTCGAACTCACGCCCGGTGACCGCACCGCGCTCATCGGTCGCAACGGCAGCGGCAAGTCGACGCTGCTGCGGTTGATCCACCGGGTCGAGGCGCCCGACGCCGGCAGCGTGTTCGTGCGCGCCGGCGTGCAGGTCGGCATGCTCGAGCAGGACCCCGACTTCCCACCTGATGCAACGATCGACGCCGTGGCCGACGCGGCGTTCACGGAACTCGACGCCGCCCAACTCGAGCTCGAGACGCTCGAGCGTGCGGGCCTCGACGACTCCGATCGCTACGCGCGCTGGGAGCCACTGCACGAGGCGTTCGAGCGCCGTGGCGGGTATGCCCGGCGTGCGCGCCGCGACGCCGTGCTGCATGCGCTCGGCTTCGCCGGCCGCGGCGCCCAACGCGTCGCCGGCCTCTCGGGGGGCGAGACCACACGACTCGCCCTGGCGCGCTTGCTGATGGCGCAGCCCGACGTCGCCCTGCTCGACGAGCCCACCAACCACCTCGACCTCGCGATGCGCGCCTGGCTCGAGGGCTTCCTCGGCCGCTACCCCGGCGCAGTGGTGGTGGTGTCGCACGACCGGGCCTTCCTGGACGGCGCCTGCACGCGCACGGTCGAGGTCCGCCGCGGCGCGCTGCGGCAGGCCGACGTGCCGCCGAGCCGCTACCGCGAGGCCGAGCGCGAGCGCGAACTCCTCGAGGCCAAGACGCGTGAGAACCAGCGCAAGGAGCACGAGCGCCTCAGTGCGGCGGCGGCCCAGATGAAGCAGTGGGCTGGGCAGAACGCCAAGCTCCACCGCCGCGCCAAGGCGATGGAGGGGCGCGTCGAGCGCTTCGCGCAGACGATGCTCGACGGGCCCGCCCCACTCGATCGCACCACCCGCTTCGCGTTCCCCGCCGCCGAGAGCGGCGAGGTGGTGCTCGACGCGCGCCACCTGCGCGCCGCCTTCGGCGAGCGCGTGCTCTTCGACGGCGTCCACCTCGGCCTGCGTCGTGGCGAGCGCGTGGTGCTGGTGGGGCCCAACGGGGCGGGGAAGACCACGCTGCTGCGCATCCTGACTGGCGAGCGCCCCAGTGACGACCCGCGCGGCGCGGTCCGCTGGGGCGCGCGGGTGCGCGTCGGTTACTACGACCAGGCCTTGGCGCGCTTCGACCCCGAGGCGACGCTGCTCGAGACGCTGCTGCGCCTCGTCGGCGAGCGCGCCGCGCACGACCTGCTCGGCCGCTTCATGTTCCCGTTCGAGGCGCAGTACAAGCGGGTCGCCGACCTCTCGGGGGGTGAGCGAGCCCGGCTCGCCCTGCTCGACCTCACCATGCTCGAGGCCAACGTGCTGGTCCTCGACGAGCCGACCAACCACCTCGACCTCGAGATGATCGAGGCGCTCGAGGACGCGCTCGACGCGTACCAGGGGACCCTCGTCGTCGTGTCGCACGACCGCCGGCTCCTGACGCGGCTGGCGCAGCGGGTCTGGGAGGTCGACGACGGCCGCTTCGAGGACTACGCGGGCGACTGGAGCTACTACCAGCGGCAGCGCCCGTTGCGTCGGCCCGGCCCGGCGGGCGACGGCGACGCGTCGGGCTCGGAGCGCGCGGCGACGGGCGGCGGTCCGCGCCGGCCCGACGGCGACGAGCGCAGCACCTGGCAGCTCGAGCGCGCCGCCGAGCGGCTCGAGGCCGAGGTCGAACGGTCCTCGGCGGCGCTCGAGCAAGCCGAAGCCGACCTGGCACGGCTCAACGACGTGGCGGCCGAGCGCCCCGACGCGGTCGACGCGAGTGAGCTCGCCGCGGCCGGCGAGGCCTACACCGCCGCCGAGGCGGCGCTGCTGACCGCCATGAGCGCCTGGAGCGACGTCGACACGCTCCTCCAGGGCCGGCGGGCGGCGCCCGACGCCGCCGAGCGGCTGCTAGAGTGAGCCCCGTGAAACGCGTCCGATACCAGAGCTTCGACGGCATCCATTGGGGCGAGCTCGACGGGGGCTCGGTCCAGCAGCTGACCGGCATGATGGGTTCGCCGACCGGGCATCAGGTGCACCTGTCAGACGTCACCCTGCTCGCCCCGTGCGAGCCGCGCCTGATCGTCTGCGTCGGCAAGAACTACGCCTCGCACGTCGTCGAGATGGGCGGCTCCGCCGACGCCCTGCCGAGCGAACCCGGCATCTTCCTCAAGGGTGTCAACACGCTCTCGGGGCCCGGCGACGACATCCCCTCGCCGCCGTGGACCGACGAGCTGCACTTCGAGGGCGAGCTCGCCGTCGTGATCGCCCGCACCATGCGCGACGTGGCGCCCGAGGACGCACTGTCACACGTGCTCGGGTACACCTGCGCCCTCGACGTCACCGCGCGCGACAAGCAGCGCAGCGACCTGCAGTGGTTCCGCGCCAAGTCGGCGGACGGCTTCTGCCCCGTCGGCCCCTGGCTCGAGACCGATCTCGAGCCGGGCGACCTGCGCGTCCAGACCTTCGTCAACGGCGTGCTGCGCCAAGACGGCTCCACGCGCGACCTGATCTTCGACGTCCCGACGATCCTCTCGTACCTCAGCCGCGTCGTCACCCTGTCGCCCGGCGACCTCGTGCTGACCGGCACGCCCGAGGGCGTCGGGCGGCTCTCGCCCGGCGACGCCGTCGAGGTCGTCATCGACGCCATCGGTACGCTCGAGAACCGCGTCGCGGATCGCCGGGAGGGGTGACGCGCCGGTGTCGCCCGCGCTGCGACTCCGTGACGGCGCCGCGCTGATCGACACCGGACATGCCGGCAGGCCCGGGACGATCGGCGTCTACCTGGTCCCGCAGCGCGGCGACGCGGGGCGCGCCGGCCGCTTCGACCTCGTCGAGGTCGGGGCCGAGATCGACCTCGCGACGGTGGAGCGCGCCATCGCCGACCTCGGCTTCGAGCCCGGCGGTGTCGAACGCGTGCTCGTCACGCACATCCACCTCGATCACGCCGGGGCGGCCGGCGCCTGGGCCACCAGGCACGGCGCGCGCGTCGTCGTGCTCCGGGCCGGGGCGGAGCACCTGCTCGACCCGAGCCGGCTGCTGAAGAGCGCTCGGCGCGTCTACGGCGACGCGATGGAGCGGACCTGGGGCGGTATGACGCCGCTCCCGGCCGCCTCGCTCCAGGCGGTGGACGACGGCGACGTCATCGACGTCGGTGGGCGCCGGGTGCGCGTTGTCGCCACGCCCGGGCACGCACGGCATCACGCCGCGTTCGCGTGGGAGGGTGGCGAGGTCTACACCGGCGACGCCGCCGGGGTGCGCTTCGCGCCCTGGTCGGTGGTGCGCCCCGCAGTGCCGCCGCCCGAGGTCGACCTGGCCGCCTGGGACGCCAGCTTCGAGCGCTTGAGTGCGCTGGAGCCCCGTGAGCTCCGGCTGACGCACTTCGGCGCGTTCGACGACGTGGCCAGGCACCTGGCCGCGGCGCGCGAGCGCACCCACGCGTGGGCCGACGCCCTGTTGGCGTGGGCGCAACGCGGCGCCACCCGCGCCGACGCCCGCCGCATGTGCGACGATCTCGCGCGCGCCGAACTCGCAGCGGCCGGCGCCGACGCCGCCACCGTGGGGCGTTACCTCGCGACCAGCGACGCCGCCATGAGCGTCGCCGGCCTGGAGCGCTACTGGCGCACGCAGCATCCGGAGCGCTGGCCGGGATGGAGGGACGACGATGCCTGAGTGTCCGTTCCCGCTCGCTCGACAGGCTCGTCTGGCCGTGTTCGCATCGGGTCGCGGGTCCAACCTCGCGTCGCTGCTCGCGGCCTTCCCGCCCGCCGGCGACGAGCCCCTGGCCGCCGTGCGGCTGGTGCTCTCGGACCGCGCCGGAGCGCAGGCGCTCGCTCGGGCCGAGGCCGTCGGCGTCGTCGCCGTGCACGTCCCCTTCGGCCGCGACCGGGACGGCTTCGAGCGCCGCGCCGACGCGCTGTTGCGCGACCACGCCATCGACCTGGTGTGCCTCGCCGGCTTCATGCGCGTGCTGTCGCCCGACTTCGTCGAGCGCTGGCACGGCCGCGTGCTCAACGTGCACCCGAGCCTGCTGCCGGCCTTCCGCGGCCTCCACGCGCAGCGCCAGGCCCTGGAGGCCGGCGTGCGCGAGTCGGGCTGCACGGTCCACTTCGTCGATGCCGGGGTCGACACCGGCCACGCGATCGTCCAGCGCCGCGTGGCGCTCACCGCGGGCGACGACGAGGCCAGCCTCGCGGCGCGCATCCTCGACCAGGAGCACCTCGCCTACCCCGAGGCCGTCCGCCTGGTGTTGCGCGGCGAAGTGCGGCCGTGAGCGCTGCGAGGGTCCTGGTGGTGGGTGGCGGAGGCCGCGAGCACGCGCTCGCGTGGGCGCTCGAGCGCTCCCCGCGCGTCGGCGAGGTGCTGGTGGCACCCGGCAACGCCGGCACCGTCCCCGCGCACGGCATGCCCGACCCCGTCGACGTCGACGCCTTCGCCGACGCGGCGCGCGACCGCGCGTTCGACCTGGTGGTGATCGGCCCCGAGGCGCCGCTGGTGGCGGGCCTCGCCGACGCCTGCCGCGCTCGGGGGCTCCTGGTCTACGGTCCCGCCGCCGCCGCGGCGCGCCTCGAGGCGTCCAAGGTGGACGCCAAGGCCTTCATGCTGCGCCACGGCGTGCCGACCGCGGCGGCTCGCCGCTGCGACGATGCGTCGAGCGCGCTGGCGGCCATCACGGAGCTCGGCGCGCCGATCGTGGTCAAGCGTTCGGGCCTGGCCGGCGGCAAGGGCGTGACGGTCGCCGAGAGCGTGGACGCCGCCGAGGCGGCCGTGCTCGAGGCGTTCGCCGCCGGCGAGGACGCCGTGCTGCTCGAGGAGCGGCTCGTCGGGCAGGAGGTGTCGCTGCTCGTCGTGTGCGACGGCCGCGACGCCGTGCCGCTGCGGCTGGCCCAGGACTACAAGCAGGCCGAGGACGGCGACCGCGGCCCGATGACCGGCGGCATGGGCACCGTCGCGCCGGTCGGCCTGCTCGACGACGCGGCGCTCGAGGGCGTCATGCGCGCCGTGGTCCGGCCGACGCTCGACGGCCTGCGGGCCGAGGGGACGCCGTTCGTCGGGACGCTGTTCGTCGGGCTGATGCTGACCGCGCGTGGCCCTCTGGTGCTCGAGTACAACGTGCGCTTCGGTGACCCGGAGACGCAGGCCCTGCTCCCGCTGCTCGAGAGCGACCTGTTCGAGCTGCTGCGTGACGCCGCCCGCGGCGCGCTCGGCGCGCGAGCGCTGCGCTGGCGCGCCGGCGCCTGCGCCTGCATCGTGATGGCCGCCCCCGGCTACCCCGGCTCGCCGCGCTTCGGAACGCCGCTCTCGGTGCCCGGCGACCTCGGCGCCGACGTGGTGGTGTTCCACGCCGGCACGCGGCTCGAGGCCGGGCGCCTGGTCAGCGCGGGTGGGCGTGTCCTGAACGTCGTCGCGCTCGGGCACGACGTGGCTCAGGCCGTCGCGCGCGCGTACGGCGCGGTCGAGCGCATCGGCTTCGACGACGCCCACTACCGGCGCGACATCGGCGCGCGCCTCGCCACGTGACGCGTCCAGCGCGCGACTTCCTCACACGGTGTCCCGAGCGCCACGCGGTATCGTGGCCCATGGCACGACACACGCTGCTCGCCACGCTCCTGATCGTCGCGTTGGGCGCCGCCTGCGCGCCGACCGCCGACGCGCCACGGCTCGACGTCCAGCAGCTCAGCGAGAGCGTCTCCTTCTACCCCCGCGAGACCGGCGCGCGTTGGGCGTACGTCCGCGACGGCGCCGCGCTCGACGGCATCCGTTACGTCGAGACCGTCGATGGCCCGACCGTGATCGACGGCGACGTCTGGATCGCGTTCCGACTCGTCGGTGGCGGGCAAGACGTCACGCACTACCGCCAGTTCCGCAGCGACGGCGTCTACCTCCGGCGCCAGGTGCGCCCGGGTGCGACGATCGACTTCGACCCGCCGATCCGCGAGATGCCCGGCGAGGGCGAGTTGCGCGTCGGCCTGACGTGGCGCGGCGAGACGGTGGCGAACCAGCGCTATCCGAGCGCCGCCCCCGGCCTGCAGCGCATCACCGTGCCGGTCGAGTACGTCTACACCGTCGTCGATCGCCGGCCGGTGAGCGTGGCTGGGGCGTCGTTTGAGGTGTTCGTCGTCGACCGCACGGTGCGTCAGTACGACGACACCGGCGCCGTCAGCGACGAACTCGTGCGCACCGTCTGGTTCGAGCCCTTCGTCGGCACGGTGCGGCACGAGAACGGCTGGTTCCTGGTCGAGACCAACGTGCGCTCGGCGGCGCCGTGACGCCGGCGGTCCGCGGGCCGGGACGTGAACCTGGTGCTGGCTCACGAAGCGCTCGCGGCGCCGCTCGGTAGGCTGCCGGCACGGTTGCCAGGCGGGGAGGATCGCAGGTGGGCTTGCTCGACCACATCACCGGACATCAGGACGTCGCGCGCCTGCGCAGCGACGAGCTCAAGGCGTTGGCGTCGGAGTTGCGCGAAGAGATCATCGATGTGTGTGCCGAGACCGGTGGTCATCTGGCCTCCAGCCTCGGCGCGGTCGAGCTGACCGTCGCACTGCACCACGTCTACGACACGGCCCGTGACCGCATCGTGTGGGACGTCGGGCACCAGACGTACGGCCACAAGATCCTGACCGGTCGTCGTGACCGCATGCGCTCCATCCGGCGCCATGGCGGGCTCGCCGGCTTCACGACCAGCAGCGAGTCCGAGCACGACGCGTTGACCGTCGGTCACGCCAGCACGAGCCTCGCAGCCGCCTTCGGCATGGCGCTGGCGCGCGACGCGCGCCAGGCGCCCTACGACGTCGCCGCGGTGATCGGCGACGGCGCCCTCACGGGCGGCATGGCGCTCGCGGCGCTCAACCAGATCGGGCACGTCAAGCCGCGCATGACGATCGTGCTCAACGACAACGAGATGTCGATCAGCGAGAACGTGGGCGCGCTCAACACGTTCATGCGCCAGCTCCAGGTCCAGCCCTGGTTCCAGCGGGCCGAGCAGACCGGTAAGGAGGCGCTCAGCGACCTCTGGGCACCTCTGGCGGAGGTCACCAGCCGCGCCAAGACGGCCGCCCGACGCTTCTTCGACCCCGCCTCGAACAACCCCTTCATGGCGATGGGGCTGCGCTACGTCGGGCCGATCGACGGCCACGACGTCGAGCAGCTGGCGTACTACCTGCGTCACATCCGCGAACTCGACGGCCCCACCATGCTGCACATCATCACGCGCAAGGGCAAGGGCTACGAGGTCGCGGAGGCCGACCCGATCACCTGGCACGGCGCATCGACGTTCGACCGCCTCGAACCGGCGGCCGCCGGGAAGGGGTACCAGTGGTCCGATGCGTTCGGTGACGCCGCCTGCGCGCTCGCCGACGCCGACGACCGGGTGTGGGTCATCACCCCGGCGATGCGCGAGGGGAGCGGCCTGGTGCGCTACTCGCGCGAGCACGCGCGGCGCTACATCGACGTCGGCATCGCGGAGGACGTCGCCGTCACGACCGCAGCCGGCCTGGCGTTGCGGGGCGAGAAGCCGATCCTCGCGATCTACAGCTCGTTCTTGCAACGCGGTTACGACCAGGTGATCCACGACGTCAGCCTCGAGCGCCTCGACGTGGTCTTCGCCATCGACCGCGCCGGCCTGGTCGGTGGCGACGGCATGACGCATCAGGGCGTCTACGACGTCTCGTACCTGCGGGCGATCCCCAACCTGTCGGTGGCGATGCCGCGCGACGTCCCGCAGCTCCGCGGCATGCTGAAGGCCGCGCTGGAGCGCGGCGGCCCGGTCGCGCTGCGCTGGCCGCGCGGCAGCGCCACGCCCGCCCCCGACGCCCCGGTCGAGGCCTGGGACGAGGTCGTGTGGGGCACCTGGGAGCGCCTCAAGCCCGGCGACCAGGTGGTGCTGCTCGGCTTCGGCCCGACGGTCGGCACCGCGCTGAGCGTGGCCGGCGACGACCCGCGCGTGGGTGTCGTCGACGCGCGCTTCGTCAAGCCGCTCGACGTCGCCATGCTCCTCGCCCTCGCCGACGCCGGGTCGACGATCGTCACGATCGAGGACCACGTCCTCCACGGCGGCCTCGGGTCGGCGGTCGTCGAGGCGCTGGCGGACCACGGCCGCGCCGCGCGCGTCGTGCGCCTCGGGATCCCCGACGTCCACGTCGACCACGGCGACCCGAAGCGCCAGCAGGAAGAGCTCGGCTACGGCGAGGAGGCGGTGCGGACGCGCGTGGCGGCGCTGCTGGCCGAGCGTGAGGCCGTTGTTGACACGCCGCAGGCCGCATCGGTATAGTGACGGTCGCTCATCTGACGCGTCCTGGACGCGACTCTTGGGTGATCAACGCGGAGCCGTAGTGTAGCGGTTAGCATATCTGCCTGTCACGCAGAAGGTCGCGGGTTCAAATCCCGTCGGCTCCGCCATCCGGCCGGGTAGCTCAGTTGGTAGAGCACACGACTGAAAATCGTGGTGTCGGCAGTTCAAATCTGCCCCCGGCCACCACCGTTGCACGCGAGGCGCCGAGCGCGCCTCGCGACCGTGCACGGCGGGCCAATGTAGCTCAGTGGTAGAGCAGCCGATTCGTAATCGGCAGGTCGTCAGTTCGAATCTGACCATTGGCTCCAACGCGACAACGACGCGCCCCGGTATCGATCTGGGGCGCGTCGCGTTGCGCTGGGGCGTCGTCGCCAGCGTCAGCCCAGCGGCGTGAGCGCCGGCATGCTGGTGTCTTCTCGGCCGCGGATCATGATGACCGGCACGTGCACCATGCGCAAGACGCGCTCGGCGACCGAGCCCATGATGGCGCGGCTGAGGCCGCTGCGGCCGTGCGTCGCCATCACCACGGCGTCGATGTCGTCCTC
>SLSM01000385.1 GCA_007130445.1 Trueperaceae bacterium
GAGACCACCATGGGGATCGTCGCCGAGCCCGAGTACCAGCGCGCCATCAGATGGACGCGCGGTATCCCGCAGTTCGAGCTCGGACACCGCGAGCGCGTGGCGACCGCCCGGCGCGCCCTCGCTCAGGCGCGCCCGAACGCGCGGCTGGCCGGCAACTACCTCGACGGCGTCGGTCTCAACGACGCGGTCCGCACGGCCGAGATGGCGGTCCGGAGCCTGCTGCCGCCGGGGCCGGAGGCGTCCTGAAGCGCGGCGCTCCCCGGCGCACCCATGGCACGACCGCGATCTACACGCTGCTCGCGCTGATCGCCTTCGCCGCCAACTCGCTCCTCGCGCGCGCCGCGATCGATCCCGGCGCGGGGGGTCAAGCGATCGGACCCGTCGCCTTCACGGCGCTGCGCCTCGCCGCCGGCGCGCTCGTCCTGGCGCCCTGGTGGATGCGCCGGCGACCGCCCTGGCGCTCGCGCGCCTGGGCCGGTCCGCTGTTGCTCACGGCGTACGCGCTCCCCTTCGCGCTGGCATACGTGGGGCTGGGCGCGGCCGTCGGTGCGCTGCTGCTCTTCGGCGCCGTGCAGGCCACCATGCTGCTCGCCGGCCGGTTGGCCGGAGAGCGCCTGGGGATCCGCGGCGCGCTCGCCCTCGCGGGAGCGCTCGGCGGCATCGCGTTGCTGGTGCTTCCGGGAGCCGCCGCGGCACTCGGTGCGTCGGTGCCGATCGCCGCGGAGCCCGGCGTGGCCGCCGGCCCGGTCGGTGTCCCCGTGCTGGCCGCACTGCTGATGCTCGCCTCTGGCGCCGCGTGGGGCGCGTACTCGCTCATGGGCCGCGGCGCGGGCGACCCGGTGGCCGCGACGGCGCAGGCCTTCGGTTGGTCGCTGCCCGCCGCACTCGTGTTGGCGCTGTGGCCTGGCGCCTGGGAGGGTGTTCGGCCGGCGGGGATCGCCCTCGCGGTCACCAGCGGTGCTCTCACGTCGGGGCTCGGCTACCTGGTCTGGTACCGGGCGCTGCCCGGCCTCACCCGCACCTCGGCGTCGGTGGTGCAACTGCTCGTGCCGGTGGTGGCGGCGTTCGGGGCGGTGGCGTTCCTGGGCGAGACGATCACGCTGCGCCTCGCGCTCGCGGCGGCGCTGGTGTTGGGCGGGGTCGGGACCGTGGTCGTGGGTCAGGCGTCCCCACGGCGCGCGCCGTGATCCCGCCACGGTGGACCGAGCGCTCGTCGACCGACCAGCCCCGCACACCGCTCCACTGATCGCTCGACCGCTGGTACCCTGGTCCAGCGGTCTTGCCAGAGGGAGCCCCACCGTGCCGATCGACGACTGCGACGACCGGTCGTGCCCAATGGAGGCTGGCGTCACCGAGTGGCGCTCCGAGGGATGAGACGCCCGCAGCGATGACTGACGCGGCCGTCACTGACGAGCGCGGCCGAGGCGGGCTGCCAGGCGCGTTCTGGCTCCTCGCTCTCATCAACCTGCTCGTCGGCGGGATGGTGGGGCTGGAGCGGACCGTCGTGCCCGCGCTCGGCGCCGAGGTGTTCGGCGTGGCGCAAGGCGGCGCGCTCGCCGCGTTCGTCATCAGCTTCGGTGCGTCGAAGGCCGTGTTCAACCTCTTCGCGGGAGCCCTGGCCGACCGCATCGGCCGACGCCGCGTCCTGCTCGTCGGCTGGCTGCTCGGGCTGCCGGTGCCGCTGCTCCTGATCTGGGCGCCGTCGTGGTCGTGGGTGATCGCGGCGAACGTCCTGCTGGGCGTCAACCAAGCGCTCACCTGGTCGATGACCGTGAACATGATGGTCGACCTCGCGCCGGCCTCCAGGCGCGGCCTCGCCGCAGGCGTGAACGAGTTCGCGGGGTACCTGGGCGTCAGCCTGCTCGCGTTCCTCACGGGGCTCGTGGCCGCGACGGCCGGCCTGAGGCCCGAGCCCTTCTACCTCGGCATCGGCGTCAGCGTGCTGGGCCTGCTGCTCAGCCTGCTGGTGCCCGAGACGGCGCCCGCCTCCCGAGGGGCACGGCTGGGCTGGGTCCGGGGCGTCGGTGTCCCCAGCCTGCTCGGCGGCGCGACCAACCTCAAGGACGGCCTCGTGTGGATCGCGCTGCCGCTGATCATGGCAGCGAGAGGGTACGACCTTGCCCAGGTCGGCCTCGTCGCCGGCACCTACCCGCTCGTTTGGGCAGCTGGGCAAGTGGTGTTCGGTCCGCTCTCGGACACCGTCGGGCGGCGCCGCGTGGTGCTCCCCGGCATGCTGCTGCAGGGGGTCGGCCTGGTGCTGCTGGGTCTCGCGCCGAACCTGGCGGCGCTCCTCGGAGCAGCCGTGGTGCTCGGGCTCGGCACGGGCATGGTGTACCCGACGCTGATCGCCGCCGTCGCCGATCGGGTCCCGAGCGGCTCCAGGGCCACCGCGCTGGGGGTGTACCGCTTCGTACGCGACGGTGGCTACGCGCTCGGCGCGATCGTCGCAGCCGTCGGCTTCGGCGCGCTGCCGAGCGCCATCGTTGGCGTCGGCGTGGCGCTGTTCGTCCTCACCGTCGCGACGTGGAACGAGATCTGAGGCGCGTCACCCCTCGTCGAGGAAGCCGAACGCCGGGAGAGCGCCCATCGACGCCACCACGGCGCGCAGCAGCGTCAACGCCGCCTCGGCGTCGCGCATGTCGGCGACCTCCACGGGCGAGTGCGAGTAGCGGCGCGGCAGGCAGAGCGACGCGGCAGGCACGCCGTGGCCCGACCAGGCGATCGCGGCGGCGTCGTTGTTGCCGCCGGCGAAGACCGCCTCTTGCAACGCTACGCCCTGCGCTTCGGCCAAGCGAAGCAGGTAGCGCCGAACGCCCTGGTGCACGAGGAAGCCGCGCCCACCGGCGCCGGCCGCGACCTGCAGGACCGGTCCCGCGCCGATCGCGACGTCGAGGTCGCGCTTGCGGTCCAGGTCCGGCGTGTCGCCGCTCGGCATGGTGTCGAGTGCCACGGCCAGGTCGGGCTGCCAGCGCGTGCCGGCGACGCCGGCGCCCTTGAGGCCGACCTCCTCCTGGCTCGTGAACGCGGCGACGAGCGTGCCCGCGGGCGGTGGGCCTTCCTCGAGGAGCTGCGCCAGGACGGCGCAGCCGAGCCGGTCGTCGATCGCCTTGCCGACGACGAGGTTCCCGTGGTGGCCGAACGTCCGCACCTCGCTGACGAACGAGAGCGGGTCGCCGACCGCGATCCCCATGGCCGCCACGGATGCGGCGGACGCGGCGCCTACGTCGACGTACGTGTCCCGCACGGCCGGCGCGCTGGATCGCTCTGCGGCGCTCTGGTAGTGCCCCGCCTTCACGCCGACCACGCCGAGGTGCCCGCGCACGCGCACCAGCCGGGCAGGGAGCGTTGAGGGGATGACGCCGCCGATCGTCTCTATCCGCAGGAAGCCGTCGGGTTCGACCGCCTTGACCATGAGGCCGATCTCGTCGGTGTGGGCGGCGATCATCACGGTTGGACCGTCTTGGTCGCCGCGACGCACGGCGTACAGGTTGCCCACGGCGTCGACGGTGACCTCGTCGCACACGCTCTCGAGGGCGCCCTGCAGGTGGCGGACCAGCGGTGCTTCGTGGCCGGCGACGGCGTCGATGGCGGCGAGTTCGGTGAGGCGCTCCAATAGGCTCGGCATGGCGGGATCATCGCACGTGCCCCCAGGCGCCTCGTTCCATGCACGATGGAGGCATGACACCGACCCGGACGTTCGTGGCGATCGCGCTGCCGGAGCAGGTGCGCGCTGCCATCGGCTCCTTCGCCGCGCGCGGTCGACGCGAGGGTCCGGCGGGCCTGCGCTGGGCGAACGCGCGCCAGGCTCACCTGACGCTGGCGTTCCTCGGCGACCTCGACGCCGAGGAGCTGCAGCGCGTGCAGTCGTGCGTCCGAGCCGTCGCTCGGCGGTGTGCGCCCTTCCCGGGCGAGCTGCGGGGCGCCGGCGCGTTCCCACGCGCCGACGCGGCGCGCGTGCTCTGGCTCGGCTGGGGATCGGGCGCTGCCGCGGTCTCCTCCGCCCACGTGGCCTTGCGGGAGGCGCTGACGGGCGCCGGCGTGGCGCTGGAGGCGAGGCGCTTCACGCCCCACGTGACCCTCGCGCGGGCCCGGGCGCCGCTCGACCTGCGAGCACTCGTCGCCGACCTGCACACGTGGCGGAGCGAGCCATGGACTGTCTCGGCGTTCGACGTGATGGCCAGCCGGCTGACGACGACCGGCGCGGAGCACGTGCGGCTCGAGCGATGCACGGTGGGTCCGGCCGGATAGCGCGCCCTCGCTGCCGCCCTGGCGACGCCGTGGCGACGCCACCTGGTCGCACGGCGCTGCCGTGAGGCCGCCGCGTCCTACACCCGAGAGCATATGAGTACGCGACCCGAATGTCCCTTCGCGCTCCCTCCGTGTCGGCCTAATCTTGAGTCGATCGCTCGGTATTGTGCCGTTGGTGATCGGAGAGGGTCCCCATGCGCCGATCCGCGTTTCGCGCCGCCGACACCGTCCTCGCGCTCGTTCTCGCGGCCCTCCTCGCGACTGCGGCGTCCGCGCACGCCGCCGCTCCTTCGCTGAGCGTCGTCGCCACCACCGGGCACATCGGCGACGCGCTGGCCAACGTGGCGCCCGACCTCGACGTCTTCGTCCTGGTCGGTCCCGGCCTCGACCCGCACACCTACGAGGCCAGCACCCGCGACATCCAACGCCTGCGCTCCGCCGACCTCGTGTTCTGGAACGCGCTCGACCTCGAGGCGCAGATGGACCGGCAGATCCGCAGTCTCGGTGCACGCCAGGTACCGCTGGGCGAGCGCGTCCCGGAGGAACTCCTCCTGTCCTTCGAAGGCGCCATCGACCCACACGTCTGGAACAGCACCGAGATCTGGTCGCTCGTGGTGCAGGTCATCGCCGACGAGCTCGCCGCGCGCCTTCCCGAGCGGGCCGACGAGTTCCGCGCCAACGCCGCCGCCTACCTCGCCGAGATCGCGAGCGCGGACGCCTACGCCCGCGAACGGCTCGCCGCCATCCCAACCGGGCGCCGCTACCTGGCCTCGGGCCACGACGCGTTCAACTACCTCGCCGCCGCCTACGGCATGCAGGCCCTGGCGATCGAGGGCATCAGCACCGCCGACGAGGCCAGCATCCAGGACCTGCGCGAGCTCGCCGACCTCATCGCCAGCGAGCGCGTGCCGGTGATCTTCTACGAGAACATCACCGACCGCCAGGCCACCGACGCGCTGCGCGAGGCCGTTCAGGCGCGCGGTTGGGACGTCCGCATCGCCGACCAGACCCTCTACTCCGACTCGCTCGGCGACGCTCCGCCGCTCGACACCTACCTCGGCACCTTCCGCCACAACGTCGACGCCATCGCGGAAGCGCTGGGCGTCGAATGATCGCCACCGGCGCCGCCTGCGGCAGCGCCTGCGAGGCCCGCTGCCTGTCGGTGGGCTACCGCGAGGCGCTGGTGCTCAAGGACGTCGACTTCGACGTCCCCGCCGGCGTGATCATGGCGATCGTCGGCCCCAACGGCGCCGGCAAGAGCACGCTCATGAAGGGGCTGCTCGGCCTCGTGGCGCCGACGGCGGGATCGGTCCGCTTCTTCGGCCGCGCCTTCGCCGAGGTTCGCACCCGCATCGGCTACATCCCACAACACACCGCGGTCGACTGGGACTTCCCCGCGACCGTGTTCGACGTCGTGCTCATGGGCACCTACGGCTCGCTCGGTTGGTTCCGCCGACCCGGCAAGCGCGAGCGTGCGAGCAGCTGGGCCGCGCTCGAGCGCACGGCGCTCACGCACCTCGCCCAGCGGCAGATCGGCGAGCTCTCCGGCGGCGAGCGCCAGCGCGCCTTCCTGGCCCGCGCGCTGGCCCAGGACGCCGAGCTGTACTTCCTGGACGAGCCGCTGCAGGGCGTCGACGCGCTCAGCAAGCACGCCATCCTCGACGTGATGCGCGACCTGCGCGCCAGCGGGAAGACGCTCGTGATGGTCCACCACGACCCCTCGACGGTGCGCGCCCTGTGCGACTGGGTGGCGCTCGTGAACAAGGGCATCGTCGCCAGCGGCCCGGTCGAGAGCACCTTCTCCGAGGAGAACGTGCGCCGCACCTACGCACACATCCCGACCGCCGCCTGGTTCGGCACCAGCGCCCCGAGTCCAGCGAGCGCCTGACGTGAGCGCGCTGGCGGCGCTGCTCGACCTGCTCTTTGATCACACCGTCCGCACGGTGCTGCTCGGCGCGTCGGTCGTGGGCTTCGTCGCCGGCGCCCTCGGCTCGTTCGCCTACCTTCGGCGCCAGAGCATGATGGGCGACGTCGTCTCGCACGCGGCGCTCCTCGGCATCGCCGCAGCCTTCATCGCCGCGAGCCTGGTCACGGGCAGCGGCCACCACACGCTGGCGCTGCTGCTCGGCGCTTCGCTCGCCGGCGTCCTCTCGATCCTGTTCGCCACCGCCGTCGTGAAGCACTCCCGCATCACCATGGACGGCGCCATGGCCGTCAGCTTGGCGCTCTTCTTCGGCGGCGGCTTGACCCTGATGCGCGTGATCCAGACGGGTCCGTTCGCCCAACGCACCGGTCTCAACGCCTACATCTTCGGCCGTGCGGCCGCCATCACCAGCGCCGACCTGCAGCTGATCGCGTTGTTCGCGCTGGTCGCGGTGGCGTTCATGCTGCTCAACTGGAAGGTGTTCAAGCTCTACAGCTTCGACAGCGTCCTCTCGGAGCTCGTGGGCTTCCGCGGGCGCACCGTGGAGCCGCTGCTCCAGGCGACGATCGTGCTGGCCGTGGTGATCGGCCTGAAGGTCGTCGGCCTGATCCTGATGATCGCCTTCGTCGTCGCGCCGGCGTCCGCCGCTCGGCAGTGGACGCGCTCGCTCGAGGGGATGGTCCTGTTGTCGGGCCTCTTCGGCGCATCCGCCGCCGTGGTCGGCACGCTGATCTCGGTGGTCGCTGGCGACGTGCCGACCGGCCCGGTGATCGTGCTCGTCCTCACCGCCATCGTCGCCGTGTCCCTGCTCGCGGCGCCGCGCCGCGGCCTGGTGGCGCGGGCCCTGCGTCGACGCCGGCAGCGCTCGGAGCTCGTGCGCCTCGCGCCCGAGGTACACCCGTGAGCTTCATCGCCGGCGTGGTGGCGCTGGCGCTCGTGACCGCCCTCGCGTGCGCGGTCCCGGGCGTGTTCCTCCTGCTCCGCAAGGACGCGATGATGACCGAGGCCGTGAGCCACGCGGTGTTGCCGGGGATCGTGATCGGGCTGCTCGTCGTGGGCGCGCTCGACTCGCCGATCTTGATCCTCGCCGCGGCGCTGACCGGGCTCCTCGTCGTGCTCGGCACGGAGTACCTGCGCTCCACGGGGCTCGTCGAAGGCGACGCGCCGCTCGGCCTGCTCTTCCCGGCGCTGTTCAGCATCGGCATCATCCTGGTGAGCCGGCGCTTCGCCAACGTGCACCTCGACGAGCACGTCGTGCTCGTCGGCGACCTGAACCTGGCGGCGTTCATCCACCTCGAGGTCGGCGACGTGTCGCTCGGGCCGCGCTACCTCTATGTGATGCTGGCGGTCCTGCTTCTGAACGTGGCGTTCGTGACGCGCTTCTTCAAGGAGTTACAGGTGACCACCTTCGACCCGGACTTCGCGCAGCTCAGCGGCTTCTCGGTGCGGCGGCTGCACTACGCGTTCATGTTCCTCGTCTCGATCACGATCACGGCCGCGTTCTACGCCGCGGGCTCGATCCTCACCGTGGCACTCATGATCGTGCCGGCCGCGACCGCGCACCTGGTCACCAAGCGCCTCGCGCAGATGATGGTCCTCACGGCGGCCATCGCCGTCGTCGGGGCGCTGGCGGGGTTCGGCGCCGCCTACGCGCTCGACGCCGCCACCTCGGGCGCGATGGCGTTCGTCTTCGGCCTGGGGTTCGTGCTCGTGCTCGCCGGCTCGCGGGCGTGGTCGATGCTGCGTGCCCGGCGTGCGTTGCTCGCGTGACGACGCGTCCGTTTCCCAGTCGACCGGCCGCCGCCGTGAGCGGCAACGGCCGTCGGTCCATTCATCACTTGCAGGCCTGCTTCCGCACCGCGAGGCTGGCATGGGGCGCAGCGGTCGAACGCCGCGTACCGAAGGAGGCGCGAACGAGATGAAGTCGAGCCGACTGCCCACTGGCGTCACGCTCGAGTACGACGTCGCCGGCGAGGCCGGCGCCGAGGTGGTGTGCTTCGTCCACGGCGCCGCGGCGAACATGCGGCAGTTCGAGGCGCAGCAGCAGCGCTTCGCGCGCAGCCACCGCGTGGTGCGCCTGTCGTTGCGCGGCCACGGCGGCTCGAGCGCGGTGGAGCGCCCGACACCGGGCGATTACGCCCGGCCCACGCTCGCCCGTGACGTCGTCGCGCTCTGGGACGAGCTCGGTGTCGCCAGCGCTCACGTCGTCGGCAACTCGCTCGGTGGGCTCGTCGGATACGAGCTGCTGTCGCTCGCGCCGGGCAGGGTGCGCTCGCTGACCACGTTCGGGACGACCGCGGCGCTCGCGTCGTCCGCGGCGCTGACGCGGACGATGACGACCCTCCAACAGCTGCTCGGATCTCGCGGCATGAGCCGTTTGCTCGAGCGAACGGCGTCGCACGACCGGTCGGTCGCGCGGCTGGTGGCCGAGATGTGCCGCAGCGCCGACACGCACGCGGTGCGGCTGGTGATGCACGACATCGCGACGTACGACTACACCGCCTTCCTGCGCGAGCAGACGCTGCCCGTGCTGCTGGTGCGCGGCGAGCGCGATGCCGGCATCAACGCGAACCTCGGCTCCACGCTGACCGCGCTCGCGGCCACGCCGCGCTTCACGCTCGTCGATCTACCCGGCACCGGGCACTTCGCGAACCTCGAGCGGCCGGACGCGTTCGCCCGGGTCCTGGAGCGCTTCCTGGGGTCGCTGGGCGCGGACCGTCCCGTCCGGTCACCGTACGGGCGCGCAGCGGCGCGCGGGCCCGAGGTCGACGCGGTGCGGGACCTCCAACCGGCCTGACGACGGCCCCCGGCCTCACGTGTGCTACGATGCTCAGTCGCTGACGCGGGCCTGGTCCCGCGCTGCGTGAGCCTACGCTGGGGAGGGTGACGACCCCATCGCACGCGCGCCTTCGGGCGCCGTGACCGACGGCTCCGACGAACGTTCGACCACGCCGCGCCGCGTTCGGCGCCGTGGTCACGTGCGCCGGTTCCGCCTCCGATGGATGCAGACGCCACCAGCGCCTGAAAGGAGGTGGACCCGTGGAAGACACCGCCAACTACGATTTGAACGTGATCCTCGATCCCGGTCTCTCGGAGCAACAGGTCCAGACC
>SLSM01000098.1 GCA_007130445.1 Trueperaceae bacterium
ACGCCATGGACGACGACGCCACGAAACTCATCGAAGCGTTCCTGAACGAGATGCGGACTCGCTACGCCGACGAGATCGGCGCGATCGCGTTGCCCGAGGGCACCGCCGAGTACGTCCGGGCGCGCGTGGCCGAAGGCGACTACGACACCCTGCTGTTCATGCTCAAGCTGGGCTACCTGATGGGTCTCCAGACCGGCTTCGCAGCCGGCCAGGCAGGCGCCAGCGAGCCGCCACGGGGTGGCCCGGGGCCGATCCAGGCCTGAGCCCACCACGCACGCTGCGCCACTCGGGCCGATCGCGCTGGTCGCGCTCGCCTCAGCGCCGCGCCTCGCGCGACCCCTCTGCCGCCCGCCGCGCCGACAGCTCCAGCAGTCGGCGTTGGGCATCGACCTTGCGCTGACCAGGGCGCCGCTTCACGCGCCGGTAGATGCCGTCGGCATGCAGTTCGCGCCCCTTCACCGTGTCACGCCACTGGATGTCGAGCACCTGCTGCAGCTTGCGCTTCAGACTCGGGTCGTCGACCGGGAAGACGGCCTCCACGCGGGCATTGAGGTTGCGCTGCATCCAGTCCGCCGAGCCGAGCATCATCAGGTCGCGCCCGCCGTCGCGGAACCACACCACGCGCGAGTGCTCCAGGAAGCGCCCCACCACGCTGCGCACGCGGATCGTCTCGGACACGCCCTCGACGCCCGGTCGCAGGCAGCAGATGCCACGCACGAGCAGGTCGATCTCCACGCCCGCCCGGGAGGCGCTGTAGAGCGCACGGATCACCTCGGGGTCGACGAGGCTGTTCATCTTCGCCACGATCCCAGCCGGCCTCCCCGCCTCGGCGTGCGCCGCCTCGCGCGCGATGGCCGCCAGGAGCTCGCGTCGCAGCGTCGTGGGGGCCGCCCACAGCTTCCTCCAGCTCTTCTGGGTGCTGAAGCCGGTCAACACGTTGAACAGATCCGAGACGTCGGCGCCCAGGTCTTCGTCGCACGTCAGCAAGCCGAAGTCGGTGTAGAGCGCGGCGGTGGAGGGGTTGTAGTTGCCGGTGCCCAAGTGTACGTAGCGGCGGATCACGCTGGCACCGCTCGCGTCGCGCTCGCGGCGCACCACGAGGAGCGTCTTGCAGTGCGTCTTGAGGCCGGCGAAGCCGTACACCACGTGGACGCCGGCACGCTCGAGTTCACGCGCCCAGACGATGTTGTTCTCCTCGTCGAAGCGCGCCTTCAGCTCGACCAGCGCCGTGACCAGCTTGCCGTTGCCGGCGGCCCGCGCCAACGCAGCCACGACCGGCGACTGCCGCCCGACCCGGTAGAGCGTCTGCTTGATCGCCAGCACGTCGGGGTCGTCGACGGCCGCCTCGAGCAGTTGCAGCACGGCGTCGAAGGCGTGGAACGGGTGGTGCACCAACACGTCCTGGCGCCGGATCGCATCGAAGACGCCGCCAGCCTCGCGGTACTCGGTCGGCAGCCGGTTGGTGAACGGCGGGTCGCGCAGCTCCGGCAGGTCGAGCAGGGCCAGTTCCATGAAGTCGGTGACGTTGAGGTGGTTCGGCACCTCGTAGACGTCGTGGGGATCGAGATGCAGCGTCCGGCGCAGGTGCTCGCGCCACAACGCCGGCATGTCGGCGATCACCTCGAGGCGAACCGCGTCGCCCCAGCGGCGGCGGCGCACCTCGTCCTCGATGGCCTGCAGCAGGTCGTCGGCCTCGTCCTCGGCGATCTCGATGTCGGCGTTGCGAGTGATGCGGAAGCCGTGGATGCTGCGCACCGTGTGCCCGGAGAAGAGCGCCTCGACCTTGTGACGGATCACGTCCTCGAGGATCACGAAGCGGTGCCCCGGTCCGGGCAGGCGCACGAACCGCGGCAGCACCGACGGCACCTGCACGATCGCGGTGCGTTCCACGCCCTCGTGCTCGTCGACCACCTGCAGGAGCAGCGAGAACGACAGGTTCGGCAGGCGCGGGAAGGGGTGGGAGGCATCGACGGCGAGCGGCGTGAGGACCGGGTAGAGCTCGTGCTCGAAGAAGCGGTCGACGACCTCGTGCTCTCCGACGCTCAGGTCGCGCATCGGGACGATGCGGATGCCATGCTCCGCGAGGGCCGGCAGCACCTGGTCGCGCAGCACTTGTCGGTGCAGCAGCACCAGCGGGTGCAATCGCCGGCTGACGGCCTCGATCTGCTCCTCGACCGTCATGCCGTCGAAGGAGCGTCGCTCGACGCCGGCAGCCTGCTGCTCTTTGAGGCCCGCGTAGCGGATCATCACGAACTCGTCGAGGTTCGAACTGAAGATCGCCAGGAACTTCAGCCGTTCCAGCAGCGGGACCTCGGGATCGAGCGCCTCGTCCAGCACGCGTTCGTTGAACGCGAGCCAGGCGAGTTCGCGGTTGAAGTAGAGCGCGGGATCACTCAGGTCGATGTCGGCCACGGCGCCTCAAGCCTACCAGCGGGCCGTGGCGCCGTCGTCAGGTCCTGCTCACGCGTCGTCGGCGGTCGTCGCCTCGGCGGGTTCGCCGACCGGACCGGAGGTAGCTCCGCTCTCGGCATCGTCGTGCTCGAGGACGACGTCGAACGTCTGCTCGGCGTGGAGGCTGCTCGCGACCGAGCAGTACTTGGTGACCGCCAGCTCGACGAAGCGCTCGGCCGTGCGCTGGTCGAGACCCGGGACGTCGAAGACGTGGCGCGTGTGCACCTTCGTGAAGGGGCTGGGCGTGCCGTCGGCGCGCTCGCCCGCCGCCTCGACGCGGTACCCGCGCACGCTCAGCTTGCGCTTGCGGAGCATCTCGATGACGTCGTAGGCGGCGCAGCCCGCGACGGCGTTCAGCACCAGCTGCATCGGGCTCATACCGGTCTTGTGCTCGCGCTCGCCGTCGATCATCACGCGCATGCCGTCGGGGGTGACGCCGACGAAGCGCTTGTCGGTGAGGTGGTGCAGAACGGTCTCGGTCGTGGCCATGCAGCAGTATCGACGCGCGCCGCGGCGCGCACCGGTCGCGCAGCCGACTGAGGGTACGCTCGCAGGCGACGTGTCCGACGAACTGACACCCCCGATGCCCCCGGAGGGCGCGAGCAAGGCCGCCTGGCGCCGCTGGGCGCGCGCGAAGCGGCAGGCGCTCGACGACGCCGATCCACGGCGCGTGGGCGCGCACACCGTCGCCGAGCACCTGCGCGCCTGGACGCCGTGGCGCCGCGCGCGCGTCGCGCTCGTCTACCTCGCGTTCGGCAGCGAACTCGACCCACTGGCCGGTGGACTCCGGCCCGGGCTCCAGGGTCGCGAAACGGGTCGCGAAGCAGGTCGCACGACAGGGAGCGGAACGCGTCACCAAACGGGTCGTGATGCGGGCAGCGAGGCTGGCCCAGACGCGCCGGCGCTGCCGCTGCTCGCGACCACCCGCACGCCGGTGGGCGGCGGCGGCCTGCGCGTGCACACGCTCGAGCCATCTGCACTCGAACGCCATCCGCTCGGGTTCCTGCAGCCACGCGCCGACGCGCCGGCGGTGCCCCTCGAGCGGATCGACGTGGCGCTGGTGCCCGGGCTGTGCTTCGACCACGGGGGCGCGCGGCTCGGCTACGGCCGCGGCTACTACGACCGCCTGCTGCCGCTCCTGCCGGCCCGGGTCGTGACCGTCGGTGTGGTGCACGACGCCCTGGTGGCGCCGCGGGTGCCGCGCGAGGCGCACGACGCGCTCGTGCAGTTCCTGGTCAGCGAGTCGGGCGTGCGAGCGACCGGCGCCTGAGCGCTGCGCGCGCGGGCAACCCACGGGCGCCACGGCCACGAACGCCAGCGCCACGAGCGCCGAGGTCATGAACGCCAGGGGAAGCCGACGCCCTTCCAGCCCGTCCGCATGCTGCGCAGCAGCTCGCGCGTGCGCCAGGCGTTTGCCTCGGGTACGCGCCGCAGCCAGACCCAGGTGAAGGCGCGCAGCACCCCCGAGAGGGCGAACAGGGCGCCGTACGCCACCCAGCCGTCGTGCCCCAGGCTGCCGCTCAGCGACTGGAAGCCGATGAGCAGCGGTCCGGACAACGCGCCGCCCAGGAACCCCGCCACCCCGGACGTGAGGCTCCACATCGCGATGAACAGCACGCGGTTCTGCCGAGGCGCCGACACGAGCGCCAGGTTGAACGTGGCCGGGCCGATCGCGCCCCACGCGACCGCGTCGAGGACGGCCGAGATCCAGATGAAGCCGATCCAGCCGCTCGCGCCGGCCGCGATCCACGCGCCTGGCAACCCGACGCCGGCGATGAACGTGCCGACGGCCAACACCGCCTTGTTGCCGACGCGATCGGCGGCGCGCCCCCACAGGACGGTCGTCGCCATCGAGGCGGTGGCGGCGATCGTGGACCAGATCGCGACCTGCGTGAACGTGAGACGCAGTTCGTCGAGGAAGTAGGGGAACACGAACGGCGCGGCGAGAAACACCACGAACGTCCAGTACACGGCGAAGGCGAGGAAGCGCCGGAACCCCGGATCTGCCAGCGGCACCGTGACGATCTCGCGCAGCCGCAGCCGCTCGCGCACCGTGGGCGGGTCGTACTGTTGCCAGTAGATCCACACGCCGATCAGCGCCGTCGCGACGGCGACCGTGATCACCACCTGGAACGACAGCGGGGCGCCGACCCGATCGAGCCACCAGCCGGCCAGCAGGTTGGCGAGCATGCCGACCACGCCGGTGATGCCGGTCCGGAGACCGAAGTACCGTCCGCGCTCGCGCTCCGGCACCACGTCGCCCATCCAGGCCGTCCACAGCGTGCCGTTGCCCGCGAGGAAGAAGCTCGCGACCAGCACCAGGGCGACCAGGAAGACCGGTCGCAGCTCCGGCGCGACCGGCAACACCGGCAGGGCGGCGGCGAGCAACCAACTGGTGCGCGAGACGAGCGCGAGCAGCACGGTGAGCAGCTTGCGGTGTCCCAAGACCGCCGCCAGGAACGCCGCGAACGGCGAGGCCACCTGCGCCAGCAGCGGCACCGAGCCGACCAGCGCGATCTCGGCAGGCCGCGCGCCGACGTGCAGCATGTAGCCGATCAGGACCGCGCCGGAGGTCCAGTTGAGGAAGACCTGCGTCAGGCTCCCCTCGAACACGGAGAGCCGCATGGTGCGGCGCACCTGCGCCAGCACGTCGTCGGGGAGCCAGTCCACGCTGACGACCGAACCGGGCGGGACCTCGGCGGGTGGCGCCTCGTCCGCCGCGGTCGGCTCGCTCAGCGCTGCGGCGGGGAGCTCGCTCGGCTCGATCCGCACCTCGCCACCGACCTCGGCCTCGGCCTCGTTGGCGAGCGGATCGGTCGTCACCTCGCTGGCTGGGTCGTCGCTGGGCGGCAGGCTCATGCGGGGGCGAGTCTACATCCGCGCCGGCCCCCTGATGGGCGAACCGGCCTCAGGGCGCCGCGCAGTGCACCGCGATGCGGAACTGGCCGGCGCGAGCACCGGGATCGACCCGGAAGAGCGCCGCGAACGACCGGAGCGTGTCGCGGAAGTCGAGCTCCCGGGCGGGCCAGAGTTCGTCGTCGTCGCGGTACCGGACGCGCACGACGTCGGCCTCGTGCCCGGTGCACGAACGACGCCGCGTCATCGGTTCCCCGGAGATCCACGCGCTCGAGCGTCACGGAGCGCGCATGGTCCGCCGGCGAGAGCCGGCTCGCGCTGGCGACGACGCTGCGGTCGTCGAGCCACGCCATCGGCGTCGCGACGAAGCCGCACGCGCCGTGGGTCTCACCCTCGCAGAGCACCTCGCCGTCGAACTCGGCTCAGCGCTGGCCCGGAGCGGGGCAGCGCTCAGCGCACGTCGCCGGTGAACACCGTCTTGACCTGCAGGTACTCGTGCAGCCCCTCGCTGCCGGTCTCGCGCCCGATGCCCGAGCCCTTCACGCCGCCGAAGGGGGCCTCGGGGGTGGCGGGGAGCCAGTCGTTGACGCAGACCATGCCGAAGGCGAGTCGCTCGCTCACGATCCGGGCGGTCACCAGGTCGCGCGTCATCACGAAGGCGGTGAGGCCGTACTCGGTGTCGTTGGCGAGCGCCAGCGCCTCGTCTCGTTCGGTGAAGCGCTGCACCGTCAGGACCGGCCCGAAGGCCTCCTCCAGCAGCGCAGGGGCGCGTGCGGGGAGGGCGTCGAGGACAGTGGGCGCGTAGAACGAGCCGGGGCGATCGAGGGTGTGCCCACCGGTGCGGACACTGGCGCCGGCCGCGACGCTGCGCGCCACGAGGTCGGCGACGCGGTCGCGGTGGCGCGGCGTCACCAGCGGGCCGACTTGCGTTCCCTGGTCGAGGCCGTGCCCGACGCGCAGCGCGGCGGTCGCCTCGACCACGGCGTCGACGAAGTCGTCGGCGATGGCTTCGTGGACGATCAGCCGCTGCGGCGCCACGCACACCTGGCCGGCGTTGCGCTGCTTCCAGGTGGCGAGCTGCGAGGCGACCGCTGCGACGTCGACGTCGGGGAAGACCAGCACCGGCGCGTTGCCGCCGAGTTCGAGCGTCAGACGGGTGAGGGTGCGCGAGGCGCCGTCCAGCAGCTGCCTCCCGACGCGCGGGCTGCCGGTGAAGGCGAGCTGGCGCACGCGCGGGTCGCCCAGGAAGACGTCGGCCATCGGGGCGGGATCGCCGTTGACGAGGTTCACCACGCCGGGCGGCGCGCCGCCCTCGTGCAGCGCCTGCGCCAGGGCCATCGCGGAGCGCGGGGTGAGCTCGCTGGGGCGACCGACGACGGTGCAGCCCGCCGCGAGTGCGGCCGCGAAGGTGCGCACCACGTTGTAGATGGGGAAGTTCCAGGCGGTGATGGTGGCCACCACGCCCACGGGCTGGTGCATCACCTCGATGCGGCGCGAGGGCGTGCGCGATGGGATGGTGCGGCCGTAGGCGCGCGCGCCCTCGGCGGCGAAGAAGGTGAGGTAGTTGCAGGCCGAGAGCCACTCGGCCTTGGCCTCGCCCAGTGGCTTGCCCGACTCCAGCGTGGTGTCGCGCGCGAGCGCGTCGGCGCGCGAGCGGATCCAGGCGGCTGCCCGCTCCAGCACCTCGCCGCGCTGGTAGGGCGACACGCGCGACCAGCTGGCGAAGGCGCGCTCGGCCGCGTCGACCGCGGCGCGGGCGTCGGCGGCGGCATGCTCGCCGCGCGCATAGGGGACCTCGGCGACGGCATCGCCGGAGCCGGGGTCGGTGAGCGTCCAGACGCCGCCGTCGGCGGCGCCCTGCCAGCGGCCGGCGATCAACAGGCGATGCTCGAAGGTGGCTGTGGGCTCGCTCATGCGTCTCCCGTTCGGCGGCAGCGGCGCCTCGTAGGAAGCAGCGTACGCCGGCGCCGCGAGCTCACGCCAGCAGGCTCCAGACCACGAAGGCGGCCCCGAGGAAGGGGAGCGAGCGACCCACCAGCACGATGCGCCAGCGCCACCAGGCGGCGCGCGCGCCGAGCGCTTCGGCGAGGCGCGCCGGCGGGAGGAACCAGCACAGCAGGCCTGCGCCGATGATGCCCGACGCCACCACGACGTTGGTGCCGCCGAACTGGTCCATGAAATCGAGGAACGGCATCCCCATCACGCTGAGCTCGAGCGGCGTGAAGCTGAGCGCCGACGGCGTGCCCAGCACCAGCATCAGCGCGCCCACCAGCAGGACCGCACGGAGGTCGCCCAGCCGCAGTTCGTCGGAGAGCGCCGACACCACCACCTTCATGCCGGCCAGGCAGGAGCTGAAGGCGGCAGCGAAGAACAGCCCGAAGAACGCCACCGCCAGGTAGGGGCCGGCCGCCATCTCGTCGAACACGCGCGGCAGCGTCCCGAACGCGAGCTGGCTGCCTGCGTCGGGTTCGAAGCCGAACGCGAAGACGAAGGGGAAGATCATCCAGCCGGCCAGGAGCGCGATCGTCGTCTCGGTGCCGGCCACCACCAGGGTGGCGCGCGGCACGTGGGTGCGTTGGGGGATGAAGCTGCCGTACGTGGCCAGGTAGCCCTGGCCGATCGCCAGCGAGTAGAAGGCCTGGCCGAAGGCGAACAGCCACAGACCCGGCTCGCGCCAGCGCGCGAAGTCTGCGCTGAGCATGAAGCGGCGCGCCTCGTCCCAGCCGTCCGTGGTCGCGCCGACGACCACCATGGCGACGATCACGACCAGCAGCACGGGCATCAACGCCTTGGACAAGCGCTCGATGGCGCCCACGCCGCGCACCAGGACCGCCGTGACCAGGACCGTCACCGCCGCGAACCACCAGAGCGACGCGTAGCCCGCACTGAAGTCGTCGAACGGCACCACCGCGCCTCGCACCGCGTCGACGGCGTAGCCGAGCGTCCAGCCGGTGATCACGAGGTAGTAGCTGGTGATGGCGGTCGTGAGCAGCACCACCAGCCAGCCGTAGGCGCTGGCGAAGCGGTGCACCTGGCGATAGGTGCCAACCACGCTCCCCTGGGCCAGGCGCCCGGCGGCGACCTCGAGCATCATCACCGGCAGCGCCACCACCACGAGCGCCAGCAGGTAGGCCAGCACGAACGCGCCTCCGCCGTTCTCCCCGACCATGTACGGGAAGCGCCAGAGGTTGCCGAGGCCGACGGCGGCTGCGGCCATGGAGAAGACGAACGCCGGCTCTGACGACCACTGGCGACGTTGCGCGCGCTGATCGAGGGCCTCGCAGCTAGGCGTGGGCACGGTGCTGACGCTGTGGGCTCGGCGTGCGGCTTCGGCGGTCGGCGCGTGGATGCATGCCGCTACCCTAGCGACGCCACCTCGGACCGGCCGTTGGCGCCGTGACCGAGCGCCTCGACGGCCGCGGCGAGCGCCTCGTCCAGCACGTCCATCGCCTCGTCGACGGTGGCGTCGTCGACGTCGAGCGGCGGCAGCAGGCGCAGGCAGTTTGCATGGAGGCCCGCGCGGATCACGATCAGGCCGCGCCGCAGCGCCTCTTGCGTGGTGCGCAGCACCAGCTCCGGGTAGGGGCGTTTCGAGGCCCGATCGTGCACCAGCTCGAGCGCCAGCATCGGGCCGAGACCGCGCACCTCGCCGGCGCAGGCGTGCCGCGCGGCGAGCGCCTCCAGCCTGGCGCGCATACGCTCGCCCACCGCCCGGGCGCGCTCCAGGAAGCCGGGGGCGGTGATGGCGTCGATCGCCGCCAGTGCCGCGACGCAGGCCAGCGGGTTGCCGGAGTAGGTGCCGCCGAGCCCTCCCGGGTGGGGGGCGTCCATCACCTCGGCGCGGCCGACCACGGCGGCGATCGGCATGCCGCCACCCAACGACTTGGCGGTGACGAGCAGGTCGGGCACCACGCCCGCGTGCTCGACCGCCCAGAGCCGGCCGGTGCGACCCATGC
>SLSM01000083.1 GCA_007130445.1 Trueperaceae bacterium
CACGGAGGCACGCCTTGACGAACGCCTACACCGCCGACAACATCCGGGTGCTCAAGGGCCTGGAAGGGGTGCGTGCGCGCCCCGCCATGTACGTCCAGGGGGGCACCGGGGTCGACGGGTACCACCAACTGCTCACCGAGATCATCGACAACGCCGTCGACGAGGCGCTGGCCGGCTACGCCGACACCATCGAGGTGGTGCTCGAGGCCGACGGTTCGGCGACCGTGACCGACAACGGCCGCGGCATCCCCGTGGGCACCATGGCGAGCGAGGGCGGCAAGGCCGCCATCGAGGTGATCTTCGCGCAGCTCCACTCCGGGGGCAAGTTCGACGACTCGGCGTACAAGGTGTCGGGCGGCCTGCACGGCGTGGGTAGCTCCGTCGTGAACGCCCTCTCGACCTTCCTCCAGGCCGACGTCTTCATCGACGGGCAGCACCACCGCATCCGCTTCGAGCGCGGCGATGTCGTGCAGCCTGTCTACGTGGTCGGCCCGGCGGCCAAGGGGCAGCGCGGTTCGCGGGTCGCGTTCCAACCCGACCCGGCGATCTTCAAGGACGTTCCCGGCGGCTTCGACCACGGCCGGATGAAGCGCCGCATGCGCGAGCTCGCCTACCTCACCGGCGGCGTCAAGATCATCCTCGAGGATCGGCGCCACACCGACGTGCGGCGCGACGTCTTCCACGAGACCGGTGGCGTCGCGGCGTTCGCCGAGGGCCTTGCCCGCGACGACAAGCGCCTCTACGACCATGCGCTCCGGATCACCGACGAGGTGACCATCAGCCAGGACGGCAAGGACGAGACGATCGAGGTCGACGTCGGTCTGCTCCACACCGCCGGCTACGGGCAGACGATCCTCACCTACGCCAACATGATCACCAACCGCGACGGCGGCACGCCGCTGACGGGCTTCAAGACCGCCTACACGCGCGTGCTCAACACCTACGCCAGGAACAAGAACCTGCTGAAGAAGGGCGAGGCCGCACCGACCGGCGAGGACTACCTCGAAGGCATCTACTGCGTCATCAGCGTCAAGCTGTCCGACCCGATGTTCGAGTCGCAGGCGAAGGTCAAACTGCTCAACCCCGAGGCCCAGGCGGCCGTCCAGACGGTCGTCGGCGAGAAGCTCGCCGAGGTGCTCGAGGAGCAGCCGAAGATCGGCAAGGCCATCATCGAGAAGGCCGCGAGCGCGGCCCGGGCGCGCGAGGCGGCGCGCAAGGCCCGCGACCTGGTGCGCCGCGCCAACCCGCTCGAGAGCGACGAGCTCCCGGGCAAGCTCGCCGACTGCCAGTCCCAGGACCCCAGCGTCAGCGAGCTCTACATCGTCGAGGGCGACTCGGCCGGGGGCTCGGCGAAGCAGGGTCGGGAGCGCCGCTTCCAGGCCATCTTGCCGCTGCGGGGCAAGATCCTGAACGTGGAGAAGGCCAACATCGGTCGCGTCCTCAAAAACGCCGAGGTGCGCGCGATGATCGCAGCGATCGGCGCAGGCATCGAGGGGACCGAGAACGACGCACACTTCAGCCTCGACGACGTCCGCTACCACCGGATCATCATCATGACCGACGCCGACGTCGACGGCTCTCACATCCGGACCCTGCTGCTGACGTTCTTCTACCGCTACATGAAGCCGCTGATCGATGCCGGTTACCTCTACATCGCCCAGCCACCGCTCTACGGGATCCGCATGGCGCGGCAGAAGGAGCTCACCTACCTCTACGACGAGACGGCGCTCCAAGACGTGCAGCGCAAGCATCGCGGCGCGAAGATCGAGATCCAACGCTTCAAGGGACTGGGCGAGATGAACCCGGAACAGCTCTGGTCGACGACGATGGACCCCGAGACGCGGGTGCTGAAGCGCGTGACCATCGACGACGTCCTGGAGGCGGAGGAGACCATCGAGATGGCGATGGGCACCGAGGTGCCGCCACGGCGCGAGTTCATCGAGGACCACGCCCACCTGGCGCAGCTGGACCTCTGAACGGCCGGTCCTAGCCGAACTCACCGGCGCGCTCGCCGCGCAGCGCCTCCACGACGGCGTCGGTGGCGAGGCGCGCCATGGCGGCGCGCGTCCCCTCCGTCGCCGATCCCAGGTGCGGCAGCAGCACCACGTTCGGCAGCGCCGCCAGGCCCGGGTGGACGCGCGGCTCGTGCTCGAACACGTCCAGGCCGGCGCCCCACAGGTGCCCGTCACGGAGCGCCGCCACGAGCGCGTCCTCGTCGATGAGCGGGCCGCGGCCGGTGTTGATCACGATCGCGCGCGGCGGCAGAAGGGCCAAGCGCCGTGCATCGAGCAGATGCCGCGTCTCGCGCGTGAGCGGCGCGTGCAGGCTGACGACGTCGGCGCGGCCGAGTGCCGGGTCGAGATCCGGCTCGAAGCGGGCATCGAGCGCATCGTCCAGCGCCGGTCGCGGGCTGCGGCCGTGGTACGACACCCGGGCTCCGAAGGCGTGCACGCGGCGCGCGAAGGTGCCACCGATGCGTCCGGCACCGACGACCAGCACGCGCGCGCCCCTGATGTCGCGGCCCAGGAGCTGGCCGGGCTCCCAGCCCTGCCACTCGCCACCGCGCACCAGCGCCTCGCCCTCGCGCACGCGCCGCGTCAGCGCCAGCAAGAGCGTCATCGCCAGGTCGGCGGTGGCGTCGGTGAGCACGTCGGGCGTGTTGGCCACACGCACGCCCCGCGCACGGCAGGCCTCGAGATCGATGTGATCGACGCCGACCGAGATGGTCGCGACCACCCGAAGCCCCGGCCCCGCGGCGTCGAGGAGCGCTGCGTCCACGTGGTCCCCGAGGACCACGAGGAGTCCCGCTGCGCCCGCCGCACGCGCGCGCAGCGCGGCGGGGTCGCCGGCCTCGTGGCGGCTCGCGACGTCCACGGTCAGGCCGGCGGCATGGAGCGGCTCGAGCCACGCCTCTGCCAGCGGGCGCGTGACCAGCACGCGCCCGCCAGGAGCAGCCGTCACGGCAGCCGCGGCGCGACGAAGACGACGGTCGAGAAGGCTGGCACGCGGACCTGACCGCTCGCCGTCGCGACGTACGACCCGTACAGCGTCCCTGCATCGACCCCAGCCGCCTGCACGGGATGCAAGAGGTACGGCACGCCCGCCAGGGCGGGCGCGTCGACGCGCACGACGTCCGGGCCGGCGTTCCACACGATCACCACGCTCGCGTAGCGCTCGTCGAGCAGCGGCAGCCCGGCCTCGTCGTCGTGCAGCGACATGACGATCACGCCGGGCGTCTGGTCCGGACCGGTGTCGTGGAAGCGCAACCGCGCCAGCACGTCCTCGGCCGTCCGCAGCCGCAACAGCGGAGTGTCGGCGCGGATGCGCAGCCACTCGGTGAACACGTCAGCCGCGAAGGCGATGTGGTCGCTGGTCGGGTGCAGCAGCGGATCGACGAGCCGGTCGCGCATGAGCGCCCAGTTGTCGCGGTTGTCGGCGGCCAACGGCAGGCCGCGGCCCATGCCGTTCGCCTGCATGGTCCAGTCGATGGCGTTGAACCAGTCGCCGCTGTCGTAGCTGTTGCGATCGAAGCTCTTGCTGCGCAACAACTCCGACCCGGCGTGCACGAACGGGACGCCCTGGGAGAAGAGCACGGTCGACAGCGCCAGGGCCTGCAGGCGCACGCGCTCGTCGGTGCCGAGGTCGCGCGGCAGCTTGTACTGGAGGATGTCCCACAGCGTCTGGTTGTCGTGCTTCGAGACGTAGACGACGTGGTCCTGCGGGACGCGCCCATAGCCCGCGGGCTGGCCGTTGTAGTCGACGTCGCGCCCGGTCACCAGGGCACCGGTTCGGTCGACGAAGGTGACATGCTCCAGGTTCGCCGCCAGACCGACCCGGATCTGATCGGCGGCGCGCAGGGCGGCCGCGAGACGGACCTCGGCGCTCGCCCGGGAGGAGATCTCATTCGGCAGCACGAAGGCGCCCGAGGCGAACCCCTGGTTGGCGACCAGCGCCTCGCCGCCGTCGAAGGGCCCGCCGCCGCGAACGGCGTCGCGCAGGCGATCGTTGAAGGTACCGATGCCACTGCCGGCCATGGTGCGCTGGGTCGCGTTGGTCCCCCGCGCGCCCTGCGCCACCTCACCGAAGTCCCAGCCCTCGCCGTACACGTACACGCCGCTGCCGTGCACGCCGTGCTCAGTGGGCGTCAGCGCGTCGAGCGTGGCGCGCACCGCGTGCATGTTGCGGGCCATGTGGTGCCCCATCAGGTCGAAGCGGAAGGCGTCGACCTTGTAGTGCTCGGCCCACAGTGCGACCGAGTCGAGCATCAGGCGCTCCATCATGGCGTGCTCGGTCGCCGTATTGGGGCAGCAGGTGCTGGTGGTGACGTTGCCGGCGTCGTCGAGGCGATGGTAGTAGCCGGGGACGACGCGGTCGAGCACCGAGCGCTCACTCTGGCCCGCGGCGTTGGTGTGGTTGTAGACGACGTCGATTACGAGCCGTAGCCCCGCGCCTTCCCACAGCGCCATCACCATGTCGCGGAACTCCAGGATGCGCGCGGGCCCGTCCGGTTCGCTGGCGTAGCTCCCCTCGGGCACGTTGTAGTGCCAGGGGTCGTAGCCCCAGTTGAAGCCGTCGCGATCGCGGACCGCCTCGACCGCTGCCTGGGGCCGGGGGCTGGCGGTCGGGAGCGGCTCGTCGATCTCGGGTTCGAGCCACGTGTCGCGGTCCTCGTCGATGGTGGCGATGTCGAAGGTGGGGAGCAGGTGGAGGTGCGTGAGACCGGCGTCGGCCAGGCGCCGCAGGTGCTCGCCACCGTACGTGTCCGCCAGCGTGAACGCGGCGTACGTGCCGCGCAGAGCGTCGGGTACGAGTGGGTCGATCACCGAGAAGTCGCGCACGTGCAGCTCGTACACCACCGCGTCGACCGGATCGGCCAACGGCGGCTTGACCAACTCCGCCCAGCCGGGCGGCGCCAGGGCAGGGTCTCGCAGGTCGACGACCTGCGAGCGGGCGCTGTTCATGGCGAGGCTGAGCGAGTATGGATCGGTCACGAGGTTGGTCTCGAAGCGACCGGTGGTCGGCGCGAACACGTCGACCTCGAACAGGTAGTACGACCAGCGCCACTCGGGGGCGCCGACGATCGACCACACGCCGGTGGCGTCGTCGCGACGCAGCGGGAGGTGCTCGACCACGGGTCCGGCACTCGTCTCGAAGCGGTGCAGCGAGACGCTGCGAGCCGTCGGGGCCCAGACCGCGATGCTCGGGACGTCGCCGTCCCAGGTCACGCCCAGCGCTGCGTCCGTGGCGTAGAGGTCGTCCAGCACCCCGGCGAGCTGCACACCCGTAGCGTCGACGAGCCGACCGTCGCGGTAACTCGCGATGGCGAGCTCGCCGCGCAACAGGTCCGGAACTCGGGAACGCTCCTCGGCAGGGAGCCGCAGCGCGGTGTGGCCGGCGAGGTGCGGGAACTGGCGCAGGGCGTCGGCCGGGAGCCCATCGTCGTCGATCGACAACTCGACGCCGGGTGCGCCCTCCACGCCGTCTTCGCCCAGCGTGAGGCCCGTCGTGGTGCCGTACAGCACGAACGTCTGCCCCGGCGTCACCAGGCCGACGTCCCACGCGAGCACGTCGCTGCGCAGCCAGTGCCCGCGGCGCGAGCGCAGGTCGCCGCCGCCGATGCGCACGTCGGGCGGCTCGCGGAAGACCGTGGCGCTGCCCGAGAGCAACCAGACCTCGTTCCCCTCCGCCAGATCGAGGAACATGTCGGGTCCCGGGTCCTTGTCGTCGCCCTTGTGGACGATGAACCCGACGCGTTCCGCGCCAGGGGCGAGCGGGACGTCCCAGTAGATGCCGTACGGGCTCTCGCCGGTCTTCAGCAGTCCGGCGTCCCAGGTGACGACCGCGCTGGTGTCTTCCCAGACGTGCAACACCCAGCCGTCGTAGTCACCGCCCGGTCGGGCGTAGTGGATGCGCGCGACGTCGTCCGCCGGAGGCGCCATCGGCGGCGCCGTGAGGATGCGGTCGCTGCCCGAGACGAGCCAGACCTCACGGCCGTGCTGCCCCAGGACGAGGAACATGTCCGGCCCTGGGTCCTTGATGTCGCCCTTGTGGACGATGAAGCCCACGCGCGCAGCGTCGTCGGTCAGGCGCACGTCCCAGTACGCACCGTACTCGTCGAAGCCGGTGATCGGGAGTCCCTGCGCCCACGTGACCTGCTCCACCGTGTCTTCCCACAGGTGCAGCACCCAGCCGTCGTAGTCGGCATCGGCGCGTTGATAGTGGAAGCGCGCGACGCCGTCGGGTGGTCCGTCCTGAGCGACGGCGATCGGTGGTAGGGCCAGGGCGAGCAGCAGGGCACCGAGCGTCAGCAGCGCGACCATGCTCGGTGAGCGGCGAGTCGAGTGCATCCGGATCCTCCTCCACGGCGCTCGCATGCGCGAGCCGTGAGCCTCCAGTCTAGCGCCGGTGGTAGGCTCCGCGCGGTGACTCGCTCCCCGCCCGCTCGCTCGCCAGGGCGCCTCCTGGTGCGGCTCGTGCACGTGAACGTCGGCTTGTCGCTGTTCGGCTTCAGCCTCGCATGCATGCTGCGTTCTCGCGTCGGGCTCGGTCCGTGGGACGTGTTCCACGAAGGCGTCGCGGCGCGCACGCCGCTCTCGGTGGGCATGGTGATCGTCGTGACGGGCCTGGCGCTGCTGGTGTTCGCGGCCGCGGCGGCCCGCGTTCGGCCCGGTCTCGGCAGCGTGTTGAACATGCTCACGGTCGGTCCCTGGGTCGACGTGTTCCTCGCGTCAACGCTGGTGCCGCGACCGGAGAGCTGGTCGGGCGGTGCGGCACTGTTCGGCGCGGGCCTCGTGCTCAACGGCCTGGCGACCGGCCTCTACCTCAGCGCCGGCCTGGGTGCCGGGCCACGCGATGGTTTCGCGCTCGGCATGGCGCGCGTGCTCGGCACCACCGTGGCGCGGGCGCGCACCCTGACCGAACTGACCGTGTTGGCTGCGGGCTGGTTGCTCGGGGGCACCGTCGGCGCCGGCACGCTCGTGTTCGCCGTGACGATCGGGCCGCTGATGCAGGCCGGGTTGCGGGTGTGCGCACCGCTTGCGCGCGCGTACGAGCGGGCTGCGGCGAGCGCAGGCGACGCCGACGCGGCCGAGGCGCCGCGACGCTGAGCGCGGCGCCCGTCGAGTGACGGGCGCCGCGCGCCGAGCGGGGGAGGGCGCGCCACGCGCGCCGAGCGCTCAGTCCAGGTCGAGCTCGCCGCGCGCCTGCAGGACGTCGCTGGCCGTCAGGCCCAGCCCACGCTGCTCGGCGACGTCGTCGGGCGTGAACGGCACGAACGCATCGCCGAGTTCGTCGGCGTCGCCCCAGGCCGTGAGCACGTGGTTCAGGACGGCGGCGATCTCGGGGTCGCCGAGCTGCCCGAAGGCCGGCATCAGACCGTTGTAGCTGACGCCGGCGACCGTGATCTGGCCTTGGAGGCCGTACAGCAAGACGTCGACGAGGTACGCGGGGTCGGCGGCGTAGAGGTCGCCGACGTGTCCCGCCAGCGGCGGGAACGCGCTGGGAATGCCGGCACCGCCGGCCTGGTGACACGCCGCGCACTGCGCCGTGTAGATGGCCGCCCCGTCGACTTCGGCGACCATCGCACCGGGCGCGTCGGGGACTGCCGCCGTTGGGGCCGCGATCGAGAACTCGACGCCGCGTTCGACCACGAGGCGCATCGCGTGCTCGATGTCGATCCGGGCGGCGCCGTCGTCGAGCAACTCGAAGCCGCTGAGGCGCGCCTCCGCCTCCGCGAGCAGCGCCTGGTGCTGGCCGTCGTCGAGCGCCTGGAGCTGTCCCTGCGGGCGTGATGTGATCAGGATCAGGAGCGCCAAGATGACGGCGACCATGCCGATCCCTCCGAGGAGGAACCCCCGGCGGACGGCGTCTTGGCTGACGATGTACTGGCGTGTGCTCTGGTCAGGCATGGCGCACCTCTGCGCTGGCAGCCGCTGGTGCCGTATGGCCCTGGGGGGAACCGCCCTCGTGCGTCGGCACGGGCGGGTGCTTCAGACGCGGATCGGTCGCTGGCACCAGGCTGCGCGAGGCGAGGCTGCGCAGGACGAACGCGAACCACAGGCCGCCCAGGCCGACGAAGGCCAGGACGTCCACGGCCACGGGCAGACCGGTGCGTCCCACCTCGGGGGCCAGGAACCAGTACGTGTGGATCGCCTGGTTGAGGATCGCCCAGCCGGCCATGAACGCGAGCGCGGCGCGCTGACGCTTGACCCAGCGGGAGAAGAGGATCAGGAAGGGGAGCGCGAAGCCGGCGACCGCCAGGTAGATGCCCATGCCGCGCCAGGGCTCGACGTCGAAGCGCAGCACGTAGAAGGTGTTGGTCTCGACGATGTTGTTGGACCACTGGATCATCAGTTGGCTGATGTTGACGTACGCCCAGAACATGATGAACGCCATCAGGAAGTTGCCCAGGTCCTGCAGGCGCTTCCACGTGAGCAACTCGTCGATGCGGGCGTCGCGGCTCGCCAACCAGACGATCGCCATGATGGTGAGGGCCATCGCGCAGATCGCCTGGCTGATCATGAAGATGACCCCGTAGATCCCCGACCACCACTCCGGCGTGAGCGACATACCCCAGTCGACGGTGGCGAGGGTCACGGTGACGACGTAGGCGACGATGGCCAGGCCGCCGACCGACTTCATGCGGTATCCGATGCGGCCCGCGTCGCCGGGGCGCGCGTCCTGCTCACGCGCGTTGCGCAGGAAGAACCAGGCGAGCGCGATCCAGGCGGCGAAGTAGAGCACGCCGCGGATGACGAACCAGGGCACGTTGAGGTACGCGACCTTGAACTCCACCAACGGGTGCGCGGCCACGTACACGGGATCGGCCCACGGGTACAGGGTGGTGACGCCGAAGAGGACCGGGATGAAGAACAGCGCCGTGAGCGGGAGGGCCGAGACCATCGCCTCGAGCGGCCGTCGGACGACCGCGCCCCACGAGCCGCCGGCCATGTGGTTCACGGCCAGCAGCGCCAACGCGCCGAGCGACATGCCGGTCCAGAACATGAACGCCATCAGGATCGCGCCGAAGAGACTGCCCTCGGCGAGGCCGACGATGGCGCCCACACCCAGGCCGACGACGCCGAGGCCGAGGGCGACCATGAGCGGCCGCGATACGGCGACGGACGGTGTCATCGGATGCTCCCTTCGGTGCCCGCGAGTTCGAGGGCGCGGCGCACGTCGGCCGGGACGTCGTCGATCGTCGCGTTCTGGGACAGCTGCAGCGCCTTGACGTAGCCGGCGATCGCCCAGCGGTCCTCCGCTGGGATGCGCCCGGCGTAGCTGTACATGCGGCCGAAGCCGTTGGTCATCGCGTTGAAGTAGTACCCGACGGACGCGTCGAGGAGCCGCTGGTCGTGGAACGAGGCGGGACGCGGGAAACCGCGCCGGACCACCATGCCGTCGCCTTCGCCCGTGTAGCCATGGCACATCGCGCAGTAGATGTCGTAGCGCTCCTGGCCGCGCAGGAGCAGCTCGAAGGTCAGCTCGACCGGCAGCTCGGTGACGAGAGCGCCCTCGGATTGGCCGGTGAAGAAGACCGGGTCGATGGCGCCGCGCTCACGTGACACGGTGCCTTCGAGCAGCGTGCGGTTCCCGGAGCCGTCGGCGAAGAAGGGCGTCGCCTGCGACGGGCCGACCCGAGGCTGCTCGGCCATGTTGCGGCCGCAGCCTGCGAGCAGCAGGACACCGGCGAGCGCCAGGACGACGAGGCGGAGCGCTCGGTTCATCGCTCGACCTCCGTGACCGCGAGCGCACCCGTGTGCTCGAGGAACGCCCTCGTGTCGAGCGCATCGAAGGTCGGATCGGCCGTCTCGATGCAGAGGAAGAAGCGGTCGCGCGACGCGCGCTCGAAGCCGGGAGTGTTGAAGATCGAGTGGTACAGCTGGGGGAGACCGTTGCGCGCGAGCATCACGCCAGCCGCCGTCAAGGCGGACAGCAGCACGGTGATCTCGAACGTGATGACGATGAAGTTCGGCCACGAGTTGAGCGGGCGTCCGCCCACGTTGAGCGGGTAGAACTCCACGGTGGCGAACCACTGCATGCCGAACCCGGCGACGAGGGCCGCGATGCCGACGGCCAACACGACGAAGCCGAGCCTCGAGGGCGGCTGGCCCAGCATGGCGTCGAGTCCCTCGACCGGATACGGCGTGTAGGCATCCATGCGACGGTACCCGGCCTTGTGCGCGGCCGTCGCGGCGGCCAGCACTTGGTCGGACGTCTCGTACTCGGCGGCCAGGCCGTAGAGCTCGACCGGTGCCGGCGCGGTGCGGGGGTCGGCGGCGACGTCACTCATGCGCGGCCCCCCTCACCGTGGTACGAGCCGCGGATGGTCTCGTAGTAGTCGGAACCGTGATGCGCGTCGTGGTGCACCATCTCCTTCATCTCGGACGTCGCGACCGACGGCAGCAGTCGGATGAACAAGAAGAACAGCGTGCCGAAGAGGCCGAAACTGCCGGCGAACAGCGCCCAGTCCCAGAACGTCGGGACGTAGTTGAACCAACTGCTGAGCAGGAAGTCCTTGGTGAGCGAGACGACGATGATCACGTAGCGTTCGAGCCACATCCCGATCGAGACGATGATCGAGATCACGAACAGCGCGATCGGGTTCTGGCGCACGCTCCTGAACCAGAGCGGCTGGATCGCCACGAGGTTGCACATGATCAGCAGCCAGAAGGCCCACCCGTGGTCCGCCCCGAAGACGCGGTTGTAGGCCATGAAGACCTCGAACTCGACGCCCGAGTACCACGCCATGAACAGCTCGATGCCGTAACCGTACACGACGATCATGCCGGTGCCCAGCAGCAACTTGGCGGCGTTGTCGAGGTGGCGCATGGTGATGACGCTGCGCAGGTGGAAGGCGCGCCGCAGGGGGATCGCCAGGATCAAGACCATCGCGAAGCCCGCGAAGACCGCGCCTGCCACGAAGTACGGCGGCATGATGGTGTTGTTCCAACCGGGCAGCTGCGACACGGCGAAGTCCATCGCGATGGTGCTGTGCACCGACAACACCAGGGGGAACGACAGCGCGGCGAGGAGCAAGTAGGCGCGCATGTAGCGCCCCCAGGCGCGGGCCGAGCCGGTCCAACCCAACGAGAGGGCGCCGTACAGCAGTTTCTGGAAGCGGCTGCGGGCGCTGTCGCGCAGCGTCGCGAGGTCGGGGATCAGGCCGACGTACCAGAAGACGAGCGACACCGTGGCATATGCGGAGATCGCGAAGAGGTCCCACGCCAAGGGGCTGCGGAACTGCGGGAACATGCCGAAGGTGTTGGGGTACGGCAGGAGCCAGTAGAAGACCCACGGCCGGCCCAGGTGCAGGATCGGATAGAGGCCGGCGCAGACCACCGCGAAGATCGTCATCGCCTCCGCGAAGCGGTTGATGGAGGTGCGCCAGGGCTGCCGGAAGAGCAGCAGCGCGGCCGAGATCAGGGTGCCGGCGTGGCCGATCCCGATCCACCACACGAAGTTGATGATCGGCATCGCCCACGCCACCGGCATGTTGTTGCCGAAGATGCCCGTCCCGGTGGTGACGAGGTTGACCACCGAGACGAGGTAGAGACCGAGCAGCGCGGCGCTGATCCCGAAGCCGATCCACCACCACATGGGCGTCTTGCCGGAGAGGACCGGTGTGTTGACGCTGTCGTCGATGCCTCCCGCCGTCTGGCCGGGGGCGAGGACGCGGGTGGTCTCCTTGACCAGCTGGGTCCCGGTGGTGACGGCCATCAGGCGCTCCCGTTCTCGGCAAGTGCCGGATGCGGGTTGCTCACCCGGGCGAGGTAGGTGGTGCGCGGCACGGTGTTGAGTTCTTCGAGCAGGGCGTAGTCGAGCACCGACCGCTTGGCCTCGCTGACGCGGCTCGTCTCGTCGGCCAGATCGCCGAACACGATGGCCTCGGTGGGACAGGCGCTCTGGCAGGCGGTGACGACCTCGCCGTCGCGGATGCGGCGACCCTCGTTGCCGGCCTGGATCCGGGCGCTGGAGATGCGCTGCGTGCAGTAGGTGCACTTCTCCATCACGCCGCGACTGCGCACGGTGACGTCGGGGTTGTTGGCCAACGACAGCTCCGTGGCGTCGGTCGAGAGCTCGGCGTACTGCAGGTAGTTGAAGCGCCGCACCTTGTAGGGGCAGTTGTTCGAGCAGTAGCGGGTGCCGACGCAGCGGTTGTAGACCATGACGTTCAGGCCTTCGCTGTCGTGGACCGTCGCGGCGACGGGGCACACGGGCTCGCAGGGCGCCTTCTCGCAGTGCTGGCAGGCCATCGGCATGTGGAAGAAGTCGGGGTCGTCGATCCCGCCGCGGTGGTAGGCGTCGACGCGGATCCAGTGCATCTCACGCCCGACCAGGACCTGGTCCTTGCCGACGATCGGGATGTTGTTCTCCGATTGGCAGGCCGTGACGCAGGCGTTGCAGCCGGTGCAGACGGTCATGTCGATGACCATGCCCCACTGGTAGGAGTTGTACTCCCAGTCGGGGAAGATGTCCGACTCGTGGTGCGCGACCGGGTGGACGAACTTCGGGTAGTCGGGCTCGGCGCGGAGCTGCTCGAGCGTGCCGGCCCGGACGATGTGGCGGCGCTCGCCCGTGCCGTCGAGGTTGTGGTGAGGCTGCGTGGTCGCCAGGCGGTGACGGCCGCGCACGCGCGTGGCGCCCGTCACGCGCGTCACCGCACCGGTGAGCGAGCGGACTGGGGCCAGGTCGACGCCGACACCGTTGCCCACGCGGCCGGCGGCCCGGCGGCCATAGCCGGTCGTGGTGGTGATCACGCCGGGCGCCTGACCCGGTTGCACCCAGACCGGCAGCGTGACCTCGCCAGCAGCGGTGGTGATCGCCAGGAGGTCTTCCTTCGTCACGCCGAGGGCCTCGGCGGTGGCCGGAGCGAGCACCGCGACGTTGTCCCAGGTGAGCTTCGTGAAGGGCTGGGGCAGTTCCTGCAGCCAGCCGTTGTTGGCATGCCGGCCGTCGCCCAACGACGGGTCGGGCGTCACGTGCAGCACGAGGTCGCTCGGCGTCGGCAGCTCGGCCTCGAACACCCGCACGGCCACGCTGCGCTCGGGCGACGCGCTGTCGTCGACGACGCCGCGGTAGAGCGAGCGCTGCCAGAAGGTGTCGAAGTCGCCCTCCACCCGGTCGCGCCACGCCGATCGCACGATGTCGAACGCGCTCACGGTCTCGTCACCGAGCGCGCCCGCGAGCAGTTCGAGTTCGTTCCGCCCCCCGTAGAACGGGCTGAACAGCGGTTGTGTGATGGTCACGCTGCCGTCGAACGCGCGCACGTCGCCCCACGTCTCGAGGACGTGCGCATGTGGCGCGTGCCAGGTCGCGAGCGCGGCCGTCTCGTCGAAGCTCTGGCCGAGGTGGAACGAGGTCGCGACGCGGCCCATCGCCTCGGCGAAGCGCAGCGCCGCCGGCGCCGTGTAGGCGGGGTTCGCGCCGACCACGACCAGCACGTCGACCTCACCGGCGTGCATCGCGTCGGTGAGCGCTCGCAGCGAGGCCCCATGGAGTTCGGGTCTCGCCTCCGGCGATGCGATGAAGCGCACCGTGGAGCCGACGTTGCCGAGCAGCTCGTTGATCGCATGCGCCAGCGCGTGGACCACCGGCGCCTGCTCGGGCCCGGCGAGGACGAGCGACCGACCCGCGCTCGAGCGCAGGTCGTCGACCAGGGCGTCGGCCCAGGGTCGCGGCACGCGGTTCGGCAGCGCGGCCGTGGGCGCGCCTGTGACGCCGAGCTCCGCAGCCACCCAGGCCGCGAGCGCTGCGATGTCGGCCGGCGCGAGCGGCAGACGGTGATCGGCGATCGACCCCGTGGGCGTCGGATGGCTCTCGACCAGCCACAGCCGGTTCATGTCGTCGTCGGCCGAGCGCACCCGGCGGCGGCGTGCGAGGTCGCGTGCGTAGCGCAGCCGGCCAGGGCCACGGTTCGTGAAGTCGGCGTCGAACGACACGACCACGTCGGCGTTGGCGAACTCGAAGACGGGTGCGACGTCCTCGCCGAAGGCCAGGCGGGCGCCGGCCAGGGGAGCGTCGGGGCGCAAGGCGTCCCACTGGTGCCAGTGGGCGCTCGGATACGCCTCGAGCAGGCGGTGCATGGCATCGGCGACGGTGGGCGAGGTGACGTTCTCGGTCAGGATGCGGACGCCGGCGCCGTCGCCCGAGGCCTCGAGGGCGTCGCGCAAGGCCGCGACGTACTGCGTCCAGGAGCGCGCATTGCCGCCCTGGCTGACACCCTGCGAGCGGTCCGGATCGTAGAGCGACAAGACCGTCGCCGATACCGTCGGCGCGGCTGCGCCGAGGCTGGCGGGGTGGTCGGGGTTCCCCTCGACGCGCGTGGGCCGCCCCTGATGGCTCTCGGCCAGCACGCCCTCGGCGTAGCCGCCCTCGCTGATCGCGGTGGCGAAGTACAGCGCTCTTCCCGGGACGACGTCTTCCGGTTGGCGCACGTATGGCACGATCGTCTCGCGCGGCGCGGGCGGGCGGGCGCAGGCGGAGAGACCGGCCAGGGCCATCGAGGCGCCGAGCAGCTTCAGGAACGCCCTCCGGTCGAGCGCGCTCTCCAGCGGCGCCGCCTGGCGCGGGAACTCCTTGCGCATGAACTCGACGAACTCGGTGGTCTCGGCGATCTCGTCGAGGCTGCGCCAGAAGCCGTCGCCGCGCTCGCCCTCGAGGCGAGCGCGGATGGACTCGAGGTCGAGCCGCTCGCCCCGCAGGAGGGGATCGACGGCGCCGTCGTGTGGTGGTGTGTTCGGTGTCTCGTTCATCGGTGGCAGGTCGAGCACGAGATGAGCTTCTCGGTGTCGATGTGGTAGGCGGCGACCAGTTCGCGGCCGAGGGTCAGTTGGTCGCTGGGTGGCTGGTACGCCATGTTGAAGACCTCGCTCCGTGGTCGCACGAATCGTTCGGGCGCGCGGTGGCACTCCATGCACCACCCCATCGTCAGGGGTTCGTTCTTCCAGATGCCCTCCATCTGGTCGACGCGCCCGTGGCACGTGCTACAGCCCACGCCGTTCGTGATGTGGGCGCTGTGGTTGAAATAGGCGTACTCGGGCAGGTCGTGCACCCGGTTCCACTCGAGTGGGGCATCGGCTTCCCACGACGTCCACAGCGCGGCGAGCTGCGGCGAACCGACCCGGACCTGCGAGTGGCAGGTCATGCACGTCTCGCTGGCTGGAACGTTGGCGGATGCGGCCACCTCGACGGAGGTGTGGCAGTAGCGGCAGTCGATGCCGAGCTGGGTCGCGTGCAAGTTGTGCGCGAAGGCGATCGGTTGCTCGACGGGCACCCCCACGGCGTTGTTCATCGTGCGCGCGTAGATGGGCAGCGCGACGATAAGAGCGACCGTGAACGCGCCACCGCCGAGCAGCGCCCAGCGGACGAACGCGTTGGTGTTGGGCGGGAAGTACTGCGGCATCAGACGGTGACCTCGGCGTGATGAGACACGGTGCGCCCTAGGCGCTGAACGATGACGGCGCCGCATCGTGCGGCGCACTCGACGAGGCTGTACAGAGCGACCTCCTCGGGTTGCAAGAGTCCTGCCGTTGTCTCAGCCATGCCGTCCTGCGCGGACTTTCGTGGCCTTTGGCATACCGCGCACTGTAGCATAGCGATTCGGCCGCGGCCTGCGGGACGAATGTCCCGGGTCGTGTAGGCAGAATGACGACAGGCGCGTCAGGAGATCCGACGCGGAAGACGACCCGGATGCTGCGGCATCCGGGTCGTCCTGGCCGTGCACGACGTGAGGCGGCGTGCCGATGGTGGAGCCTGCGGGATTCGAACCCGCGACCTCTCGCTTGCAAAGCGAGCGCTCTCCCAGCTGAGCTAAGGCCCCTCGAAGCGGAACCGGCCCCGCGCAGGGCCGCAGGCAGCGTACGCGCCGCCCGCCGAGGCGTCAAGCGTCGGTCGCGTGCGCGTGCCGTGCCGCGTCCGAACCCTCGCCTTGCGCCCCGTTCGGCCGAGCGAAGATCATGCGACCCATGTTGGTCTGCAGGCTGCTCGTCACCTGGACCTCGACCGTGCGCCCCACGAGCTCCGCGGCGTCCTCGATCACGACCATGGTCCCGTCTTCGAGGTAGGCCAGGCCCTGGCCTGCCTCGCGCCCGGGCTTGGCCACCGTGAGCGAGAGCCGTTCACCCGGCAAGAACGCAGCCTTGACCGCGTTGGCGAGCTGGTGCAGGTTCAACACGCGCACACCCTGCAACGCGGCAACGCGGTTCAGGTTGAAGTCCGTGGTGATCAAGTCGGCGGGGCGCTGGAGGCACAGCGTGATCAAGCGATCGTCGACCGCGCCCGATCCGGCGTCGTCCTGAACGACCTCGGTCGGCACGCTGGACTGCTGGACCAGGCGGTCGAGGACTTCGAGGCCGCGGCGCCCGCGCTTGCGCCGCAGCGGGTCGTCGGCGTCGGCGATGCGTTGCAGCTCTGCCAGCACGAACTGCGGGACCAGCAACCGTCCGTCGACGAAGTTCGCCTCCACCACCTCCACCAACCGTCCATCGATGATCGCGGACGTGTCGACGACCTTGTCACGACCGAGCCGGTGCGCAGCCGCCGCGGGCACGAGGACGCGCCCGAGGCCCACGAAACGGCGGTTCTTGATGAAGAACCACGACGATCCGGTCACCAGTATGACGGCGATGAGCAGCGACCAGAACCACGTGAACCCTGGCACGGCTGCGAGCACGGTGTTGAGGAGCACCGTGATCAGCAGCGCCACGGTCGCGCCCGTGCCGCCAGCCAGCACGACGTCGGGTGGCAAGTCGCCGACGCGCTGCAGCCAGCGTTCGAGCCGGTGGCTCCAACGCTCTGACACCCGCCCACTCACCAGGTAGCCGATCAGCAGACCCACGACGCTCATGTAGAGCAGCGTGTTCGGACCGGTCAGCCATCCCAGGTCGAGCCACCAGCTCCCCCACACGAAGCCGAGCACGGCGCCGACCGCAGCCAGGGGGACGCGGATGATGACGCTGGCCAGCGACGAGGAGCGGCCGGGGGAGGTGGTCACGTGACGCTCGGCGGCGCTCTTCATGCCTGGCCCCACAGGGCGTCGAGCGCCGCCCGCACCGTGGTGACGGCGATGTGGCCCGACCCGACGGTCGCGCCGCGCTGCGGCGGCGCCACGAGGTGCGGGTGTTCGGCGCGCTGCGCCTCACGCGCGCGCCGATCGAGCTGCGCCACCTGCCGCAACTCGCCCGCCAGTCCGACCTCGCCCACGAGCGCGTAGCCGTCGGGCACGGCACGGTTGGTGACAGCCGAGACGACGGCGGCCGCGAGCGGCAGGTCGGCGCCGGGATCGGTGACGCGCAGCCCGCCGGCGACGTTGACGAACACGTCCAGGCCCTCGAGCGGCAGTCCGAGGCGCCGCTCCAAGACGGCCAGCACGACGTCGACACGACGCGCATCGAGCCCTTGCACCACGCGCCTCGGGCTGGCGTAGGGGCTCTTGGAGGCGAGCGCCTGGACCTCGACCAGCAGGGCACGCTGCCCCTCCAGCACCGCCGCCACGACCGAACCGGGCACACCGAGCGGACGCTCGGCCAAGAACGCGGCGCTCGGGTTCGCCACCGCGACGAGCCCCGTGGCCGCCATCTCGAACACGCCGACCTCGCCGGTGGGGCCGAAGCGGTTCTTGAGCGAGCGCAACACGCGCAGGCCGGCGGCAGACTCCAACGCGAAGGTGGCGTCCACCACGTGCTCGATCACCTTGGGCCCGGCGATGGAGCCCTGCTTGGTCACGTGACCGATCAAGACCAGCGTCGTCCCCGACTCCTTGGCGGCGAGCGTCAGGAGCGCCGTGGCGTCACGCACTTGGCTCGGCGAGCCCGGTGCCGCACCGTCATCGCTGGTGAGCGTCTGGATCGAATCGACGATCGCCAGATCGGGCGCCGCCGCCCGCAGGTGGGCGGCGAGCGTGGCGGCGTCGGTCTCACGCGTCACCGCGAGCCGCCCCGCGACGCCCAGGCGACCGGCGCGCAGCTTCACCTGCCCCGGCGACTCCTCGCCGGCGACGTACAGCGTCGTGCGGCCGGCCAGCGCAGCGGCATCGGCGAGCTGGAGCAACAACGTGGACTTGCCGACGCCCGGCTCGCCCGCGAGGAGCAGCGCGCTGCCTGCCACCCAGCCGCCACCCAGCACACGGTCGACCTCCGGCATACCGCTGGACACGCGCTGGAGCGTGAGCGCGTCGACGTCGTCGAGCACCAGCTCGCGCAGCGCACGCTCCCGGGTCTGACCAGACGCAGCAGCGGCCTCGTGCTCGAGCGCGATCGTGCCCCACTCCGCACAGCGCGGGCAGCGCCCCAGCGGTCCGGGTGAGCGAGCGCCACAGGACGCACACACGTACGCCCTGATCAGTTTCGCCATCGCGACCACCGCTCCGTGGAGACTCCCGCACCGTCAGTCATGCGGGTCAGCATAGCGCCATCCACACACCCGGCGTCAGACGATGGGCACGGGCCTGGCGAAGACGACACGGCCTGCGTCGACCGTCACGAGGATCGGGTCCTCGCTGCCACGCTCGAGCAACTCGAGCGAGAGCGGATCCTCGATGTGCTCACGCAACACGGTGCGCAGCGGGCGCGCGCTCTCGCCGGCCGGCAGGCGGTCCACCAGGAATCCGGCGACCTCGGGACCGAAGCTGACTTCGACGTCGCGCGTCGCGAGCTCCGAGCGGATGTCGTCGAGCATCGCGTTGGTGATGTGAACGATCGCACGCTTGTCGAAGCGCTCGAACGCGACCACCTCGTCGAGACGGTCGAGGAACTCGGGCGAGAAGATCGTCTTGAGGGGCGCGTCGACGTCGCGCTGCTCGGTCCCCTGGAAGCCGACGCCGGCACCGCGGTTGAAGCCCGTGTTGGAGGTCATGATCAGGATCACGCGCCGGAAGTCGACCGTGCGGCCCAGACCATCGGTGAGGCGTCCGTCGTCGAGCACCTGCAGGAACGTGTTGTAGATGTCGGGGTGGGCCTTCTCGATCTCGTCGAGTAGCACCACCGTGAACGGTTGGCGGCGGACCGCCTCGGTCAAGCGACCACCCTGCTCGTGACCGACGTAGCCGGGCGGGGCACCGATCAGCTTGCTGATCGTGTGCGCCTCCTGGAACTCCGACATGTCCAGCCGGACCAAGGACCGCTCGCTCCCGAAGAGCTCGAGCGCCAACTGCTTGGCGAGGAACGTCTTGCCCACGCCCGACGGCCCCACGAACAGGAACGAGGCCGACACCCGTGTCCGGCCACCGAGGCCGACGCGGGCCCGACGCAGCGCCGCGCCGAGCGCACGGATCGCCTTGTCCTGCCCCACGACCACGCGGCGCAGGTTCTCCTCGATGTGCGCGAGCTTCTCAGCGTCATGGTCGTCGACGTAGATGCCGCCCCACGAGTTCACGACCGCCTCGACGTCCTCGCGCGACACGATCGGCGTGCCATCCGCACCCTCCAGGACGGGGAAGCCGAGCGACTTGTTGAGCCTGGTGCGCGACGCTGCCTCGTCGATCAGGTCGATCGCCTTGTCAGGGAAGTTGCGGCCCGGGAGGCTGCGCTCGCCGAAGCGCACCGACAACTCGAGGATCGCCTCCGGGATCACCACGCCGTGGTGCGCCTCGTACTTCTCGCGCAGCCCGTGCAGGATCTCGAGCGACTCCTCGGGCGAGGGCTCGAGCACGATCACAGGTTGGAAGCGTCGCTCCAGCGCCGCGTCCTTCTCGATGTAGCGGTGGTACTCGCCCGTGGTGGTGGCGCCGATCACCTGCACTTCGCCGCGCGACAGCGGCGGCTTGAGGATGTTGGCCGCGTCGAGCGTCCCCTCCGCACCGCCGGCGCCGACCAGCGTGTGCAACTCGTCGATGAACGCCACGACCTTGGCCGCACGCAACTCCTCGATCACCTGGCGCAACCGCTCCTCGAACTCACCCCGGTACTTCGTGCCTGCCACGATGTTCGACAGGTCGATCGACAGCACCCGCACGCCCTCCAGGTTCGGCGGCACGCGGCCCTCGACGATCGCCTGCGCGAGGCCCTCGACGATCGCGGTCTTGCCGACCCCCGGCTCGCCGATCAGCACCGGGTTGTTCTTGGTGCGGCGCGAGAGGATCTGGATCACCCGGCGGATCTCCTCCGTGCGTCCGATCACGGGGTCGAGCTTGTCCTCGCGCGCCTCCTTCGTGAGGTCGCGCGCGTACTCGTCGAGGAACGGCGTGTTGACGGTCTCAGACTGCTGCTTCGGATCGCTCGCGGCCAGGATCCGCCAGCGCACCGTGTCGACGTCGCGGGTGAGCTGTTGCAGGATGCGGTAGGCGACGCCGTCGCCCTCCCTGATGATGCCGAGCAGGATGTGCTCGGTCGCGATGACGTTGCTGCCGAGGCTGCGCGCCTCGCTGCCGGCCAGTTCCATCACGCGGCGCGCACGCGGTGTGATGGCGGCCGTCTCGTTGCGCGGCAGGCCGTCGCCGCGGCCGACCATCTCTTCGACCTGGCGCCTGAACCCCTCGAGCGTCGCACCGAACTCACCGAGCGCCTTCGAGGCGTTGCCCCCCTCGCGCATCAGGCCCAGCAGCAGGTGCTCGGGACCGATCATGGCGTGACCGAGCTTCGAGCCCTCCTCGCGGGCGAAGTGGAACACGAGGCGGGCGCGATCGTCGTACCGGTTCATGTCGCGGTCCTGGTGGGGCGACGGCCGGGCTCGGCCGCGCCGCGAGGCCCGTGTGGGTGGGCGTGAACGCCGTCTGGAACGGGCTTCGTGGTGATCGGCCGCATGGTGCTATAGTACGCGGTCGACGGTGGTGACGGTAGGACATGCGTAACAATCACGTTCAGCACGTGTTCATGTCCGCCTCACCGACCGCGCGCGCGGAGGAACCACCATGCGATTCCAAGAGATGACGATGGCGCTCGACCGGTTCTGGGCCGACCGTGGCTGCGTCATCGCCCCCCCGCACGACACCGAGGTCGGCGCCGGCACCTTCTACCCGACGACGTTCCTGCGCGCCCTCGGCCCCGAACCGTGGCGTGTCGCCGGCATCGCACCGAGCCGACGCCCGGCCGACGGACGTTACGGTCAGAACCCGTACCGCTTCCAGTACTACTACCAGTACCAGGTCGTGCTCAAGCCGTCTCCGGCCGACGTCCAGGACACCTACCTCGCCTCGCTCTACCACCTGGGCATCGACCCGCTCGCCCACGACATCCGTTTCGTCGAGGACAACTGGGAGTCGCCGACCCTGGGCGCCTGGGGTCTGGGCTGGGAGGTCTGGATGGACGGGATGGAGATCACGCAGTTCACCTACTTCCAACAGGTCGGCGGGATCGACTGCGCGCCCGTCTCGGTCGAGCTCACCTACGGCCTCGAGCGCCTCGCGATGTACCTCCAAGGGGCGCAGCACGCGTTCGACGTCGAGGTCGCGCCCGGCGTCACGCTCGGCAACCTGCGAGAGGACTTCGAGCGCCAGCACTGCACGTACAACTTCGATCACGTCGACGCGGACCTGCAGCGCCTGCTCTTCGATCGCTTCGAGGTCGAGACGCAGCGCCTCCTCGGCCTCGACCTCGTACACCCGGCCTACGAGTTCGCGCTGCGCTGTTCGCACGCCTTCAACCTGCTCGATGCGCGTGGCGTGCTCTCGCACACCGAACGTCAGGGCTTCGTGCAACGCGTGCGTCGCCTGACCGAGGCCTGCGCGAGCGCGTACCTGGCGGCGCGCACGTCCGACGCGCCGGCCGAGGTCGCCTGATGGCCACGCTGCTCTTCGAGATCGGCACCGAGGAGCTGCCGAGCTGGTTCGTCCGGCAGTCGGACGAGGTGATCGGCGGCATCGTGTCGGCGCGCCTCGGTGGCGCAGGGCTCGAACACGGTGCGATCCGCAGCTATGCCACGCCCCGACGCCTGGCCGTGCTGGTCGACGGTCTGGCGCCGTTCAGCGAGCGCCGCGCGGACGTCCGGCGCGGGCCCGCCGCGAGCGCCGCCTTCGAGGCCGACGGCCGCCCCACCAAGGCGGCGATCGGCTTCGCGCGCTCGAACGACATCGACCCGGCCGACTTGGTGGTCGAGGAGACCGAGAAGGGTCGCTACGTCTTCGCCCGTCGCGAGGTCGGTGGCGATCCCGCGGCCGAGCTGCTGCCGGCGCTGCTCGCCGGTGTGGTCGACGACTTGCCGGCGCCCCGCAAGATGCGCTGGGGGGACGGTGACGCCGCCTTCGTCCGGCCGCTGGCGTGGCTCGTGGCGCTGCTCGACGACGCCGTGATACCCGTCCGCTACGCGGGGATCGAGGCAGGGCGAACCACCCGCGGCCATCGCTTCTTGCACGAGGGTCCGGTCGAACTCGCCCACGCCGGCGAGTACAGTGAAGCGCTCGCTCGCGCCTCGGTCGGCGCGGATCGCGCCGAGCGGAAGGCCTCCGTGATCGCGTCGGCCGAGTCCGCGGCGGCGGCGGTGGACCTGCGGCTCGAGCGCGACGGCGCGCTCGAGGACGAGGTCACCGACCTGGTCGAGTCGCCCAGCGCGATCCTCGGTTCGTTCGACGCGCGCTTCCTCGACCTGCCCGACGCCGTCCTCGCCACGGTGATGATCCACCACCAGCGCTTCTTCCCGACCCGCGAGCGCGGCGGCGACCTCGCGGCCTCGTTCGTCGCGATCTCGAACAACCGCGTCCCCGACGACCGGGTGGTGCGCGGGGGGTACGAGCAGGTGCTGCGCGGACGGCTCGACGACGCGCGCTTCTTCTGGGACGCCGACCGGCGCGATACGCTCGCGCGCCACGCCTGGGCGTTGGCCGGCATCGCGTTCCACAAGGAGCTCGGATCGATGGCCGACAAGGTCGCGCGGGTCGCGAAGGCGACGCGCCGGCTCGCCGAGCTGCTCGGCGTCAGCAAGGAGGAGGCTGCGGTGCTCAAGCAGGCGCTGCCGCTCTTCCGCGCCGATCTGGCGACGCAGATGGTGTACGAGCTCCCCGAGTTGGAGGGGACGATGGGCTGTGCCTACGCTCGTGCGGAGGGGCTGCCGGATGCCGTCGCCGTGGCGCTGGAGGACGGGGTCTTGCCGCGCGGGCCGAGCGGCCCGCTCGCCGCGACTCGCGTCGGGGCCCTGTTGTCCATCGCCGACCGGCTCGACACGGTGACGGGGTTCTTCGCGATCGGACGACGCCCGAGCGGCTCGGCCGACCCCTTCGGCGTGCGCCGGGCCGCGCTCGGCGCGCTCCGTACGCTGACGGCGCAGGGCTGGCGCGTCCCCCTGCCGAAGGTGCTCGAAGCCGTCGCAGGCTCGTTCTCGGCGCCCGTGATCGAGGACGACGTCCTCGCCGACGTCGAGCGCTACCTCTGGGACCGGGTCGCCGGCCTGCTCGCCGAGGAGGCCGTCGCACCGATGGTGGTCCGCGCCGCCGTGCACGGCTCGCGCTCGGTCATCGGTGCCGCCCGGCGCGCACACCTCCTCCAGGGTCTCGTGGCGCTGCCCGGTTTCGCCGACCTGCTCACCCTCCACAAGCGCGCCGCGAACCTGGCGAAGCAGACCGGTGGCGCGGCGCGCGTCAAGCCCGGCCTCTTCCGTGACCCCGTCGAGGGTCCGCTCCACGACGCGCTCCCGGAGGCTCGGCGCGGCGTCGAGCGCCTCATGGCGGGGGTCCGCAAGCAACTCGCGCCGTGGGATCTGGGGCGCGGTCCAGGGGCCGAGCTGAGCGACCTCGACGCGGCCGTCGCGGAAGTGGTGCGGCTCAAGGCGCCGCTCGACGCCTTCTTCGAGGGCGTGATGGTGATGGTCGACGATGCCGAGGTCCGGGGCAACCGGCTCGCGCTCCTGGCCGAGGTGGCCGACGCGCTGAGCGACCTTGGCGCGCTGTCGTACCTGGAGGCACCGGGCGAGACCTGAGATCGCGCCGCATGTGCGCTCTACGACGGGGACCCGGGAGCAGCGCTCCCGGGTCCCCGTGCATGGTGCCGAAGGTGGGACTTGAACCCACACGTCCTCACGGACACACGACCCTGAATCGTGCGCGTCTACCAATTCCGCCACTTCGGCGCGGCGCGCTCGTCGCATCCGGTCAGGACCCGGACACCGGACCACCGTGCGCCGAGCGGCGCGGAGCGTGGTCGCGAGCGACAACACAAGAGTGTAGCGCCCGAGAGCGACCCGGCGCAAGCCCCGGGGCGCCCTACACGAAGCGCCCGTCGACCTGGAAGGGCTCCCCGTCGAGCTCGATCCGCCCGCCCTGGCGCAGGTCGGTGATGAGATCCCAGTGCAGGCTGCTGGCGTTCACACCGCCCGTCTCGACGTACGAGCGACCGAGCGCCAGGTGCACCGTGCCGCCGATCTTCTCGTCGAACAGCGTGCTCATGATCGCGCGCTGGATCTTCGCGTTGGTGCCGATCCCCACCTCGCCCAAGCGCCGGGCACCCGCGTCGACGTCGAGTTGCGCCAACAGCAGGTCCTCGCCCTGTTCGGCGGAGGCCTCCACCACCACACCGCGCTCGAAGCGCAGCTGCACGCCGCTGACCACCGTCCCGCTGACGCTGCTCGGCACGTCGAAGCGCACGACGCCCTCCGCACTGTCCTCGAGGGGCCCCGTGAACACCTCGCCCGACGGCATGTTGCGCTTCCCGTCCGAGTTGACCCACGTCCGGCCCGCGACGGAGAGCGTGATGTCGGTGCCGTCCTTGACGATGCGGAGCGTACGCGCCCGGGCCAGGCGCTCGATCAGCGTCGCCTGGAAGTCGCGCAGTTCGCTCCAGCGCGCCACCGGATCCGCATCGTCGAGGTGCATCGCTCCGAACACGAAGGCCTCGAACTCGTCGAGGCCCATCCCCGCGGACACGGCGCCGGCGATGGTGGGGTAGAGCGTGCCCACCCATCTGGTGTGGGCGACGCGGTGCTCTTGGACGCGCTCGCGATGCTTGGCGAGGCGTGCGATCCGCGCCTTGTCCACACCCTGTAGAGCGCGCAGGTCGTGCGGTGCGGCCACCCGGATGAACGCATCGGTGCGGCGGATCTCCTCGAGTTCGACGATCGGCTCCGCCGCCAGGTAGGCGTCGCTCGCGAGGGTCACCAGGTCGGCCTCGTACTGCGGGTAGGTGATCCGCAGGAGTGGGCGGGCGCCGGCGCGCAGCACGGCGGTCGTGAGCGCCCGCGCCATCGGCAGCGCCTCGCTCTCGACGTTGATGCTGACGACGTCACCTTCGCGGACGGACGTGCAGTACCCGACGAGCAGGTCTGCGTAACGCGCATGGAGGGGGTGCAGCATGGCGGCGACGCTACCACGCGCATGTCGTCGTCTCCGACGCGATCGACCGGTATCCTGAGCGCGTGGCGGCTGGCGTGAGGGTGCAGAAGCTGTTGGCGCGGGCCGGCGTCGCGAGCCGCCGAGGCGCCGAGGCGTTGATCGCGGCCGGCCGCGTGACGATCGGCGGTCGCCGAGCCGTCCTCGGCGATCGCGTCGCCCCCGGCGACGAGTTGCGCGTCGACGGCCGGGTCGTCGAGCCCGCGGCCGAGCAGCGGACGTTCGCCCTCCACAAACCGCGCGGCGTCGTGACGAGCGCCGCCGACGAGCGCGGGCGCCGGACGGTCTTCGACCTGCTGCCGACGGTGCCGGGACTCCACCCCGTCGGTCGCCTCGACCTCGACAGCGAGGGTCTGCTCCTGCTGACCACCGATGGCGAGTTGACGCTCCGCCTGACGCATCCGCGCTACGGCCACGCCAAGACGTACCGGGTGTGGTGTCTCGGTGGGACGCCCGCCGACGAGACGCTCTCTCGTCTGCGAAACGGCGTGCTGCTCGACGACGGGTGGGCGCGCGCCGACGCGGTGCGGCCGGTCGCCGGAGGCGCCATGCTCGTGCTGCGCGAGGGCCGCAAGCGCCAGGTGCGCCGGATGTTCGCCGCGGTGGGTACGCCGGTCGAGCGGCTGTTGCGCACCCACGTCGGCTCGCTCGCGCTCGGCGACCTGCCGGCGGGCGCGTGGCGCGAACTCGGCGCAGAGGAGGTCGAGCGCCTCCGGTATACTCGAGACGACGCCGGTCGAGACCCGGGCCGTGACGAGGCTCGTCGGACCGGAGCGCGGCGGAGACACCCTTGATGAACGAGCGATTCCTCACCCCGGGGCCCGGACCCGTCCAGATCAGCCGCGACGCGATCGACGCGCGAGTGCGCGAGCTCGGGGCGCGGATCACCGCCGACTACGGTTCGGAACCGCTGCACGCCGTCTGCGTGCTCAACGGGGCGTTCCCGTTCATGTCGGACCTGGTGCGGGCGATCGCACTGCCCCTGACCGTCGACTTCCTGTCGGTGTCGAGTTACGGCTCGCGCACCGAGTCATCCGGCGAGGTCAAGCTCGTCAAGGACCTCGACCAGTCGCTCAAGGGCAAGCACGTGCTGTTGGTCGAGGACATCGTCGACACCGGACTCACGATGCAGTACCTGCTCGGGTACCTGCAGGGCCGCGGACCGCGGTCCGTGCGCGTCGCGTCGCTCCTCTCCAAGCCGTCGCGTCGGCTGGTCGAGGTACCGGTCCACTATCTCGGCTTCGAGATCGAGGACGCGTACGTGTACGGGTACGGTCTCGACATCGACCACCGCTACCGCAACCTGCCCTTCGTGACGAGCCTGCGATCCGGTGAGAGCGAGCCGTGAGGTGAAGGGGCCGCCGGCGGCCGCCGCCGAGCGCGCCAACCGTTGGCGTCGCACGCTGCCGTTGGTCGTGGTGGGCGCGATCCTGAGCGTGGTCGTCGGGTTCGTGCTGGGCTCGGCGGCGCCACCAGGCGAGCCGCCGCGCATCTTCGTGGAGGCACCCGAGATCGCCGTGGCCGGACGGCCGCTCGACGTCTTCGTGTCCGTCGACGTGCCCGCCACCGTGCGGGTGCGGTACGCGGACACGACGATCGAGGAGGTCACGCAGGACCTGCGCGTGTCGCTCCTGGCCGAGGCCGGTACGTGGGCCCTCGAGGTCGAGGCGGAGGACGGCGCCGGCAGAGTGGCCCACGAGGCGCTCAGCGTCCGTGCCGCGTGGCCGCCGGCGCCGCGTCTCACGGTCTCCGAGAGGCTGACCGTCGGCGACGCGCTGACGCTGCGGCTCGCGTGGCACGGTGACCCGACGCGCGTGCCGATGATCCCCGTCAGCGACGCCTTCCTGGAGCTCGACGGCCGCCGCCTCGAGGGCGTGGTCCGCGGCGACGACCTGACGGTCCTGCTGCCGGTGCCGCTCCAGAGCGAGCCTGGCGCACGGACGGTGCGCGGGGTGGTGATCGACGCCTTCGGCGACGAGCACGAGGTGCTCAAGGTGGTCACGGTCGAGGCCAATCCGTACCCCGTCCAAGAGCTCAACGTCGCCGCGAGCACCCTTGCGGTCGTCACGCCCGCCGGGCGCGAACTCGAGGCCGAGACGCTGGAGCGCGCCTTCGCTGCGGTCGGTCCCGAGCCGCGCTGGGCTCGGACCTTCGTGCTCCCGCTCGAGGGCCGAGCCACGTCGGCCTTCGGACTGCCGCGGCGCTACGCGCCCGGGGGACCTGTGAGCTACCACCTCGGCACCGACATCGCAGCTCCCACCGGGACCCCCATCCACGCTACCAACGACGGCGTGGTGCGCGTCGCCGGCATGTACCCGATCAAGGGTGGACTCGTGATCCTCGACCACGGCTTCGGCGTCAGCAGCCTCTACTTCCACCAGTCGGCCCTGGCCGTCGCAGAGGGCGACGTCGTGGAGCGCGGCGACGTGATCGGCTTCGTCGGCAGCACCGGACTCTCGACCGGTCCACACCTGCACTGGGAGATGCGCGTCGACGGGGTCCCCACGGCCCCGCTCGCGTGGGTCGATCGGCGCTGGCCGGGCGGCCCGATCGAGCGAGACGGGGAGGACCCATGATCTCGAG
>SLSM01000340.1 GCA_007130445.1 Trueperaceae bacterium
CGGTCTGGGCGAACGCCAGGCCGACGCACGCGACGACGAGCAATGCGAAGCGCTTCATGACTGCCTCCTTCGGGGGGCTGTACGCGCCGACCGGCGCGCGCGAGCCGCGTTCGGTCGGTGTGTGACGGTCACCTAACGTACCACTCCTAGACCACCTGGGTCAATCGTGCTACCTTGCCGGTATGCGCATCCCAGACGCGGCGCGCGCCGCGCTCGAACAGGCCGTCGCGCGCGCCGAGGTACCCGGCGGCGTCGCCGCGATCGTAGACGCGGGCGGAGCCAGCGACGTCATCGCCGCGGGCGTGACCCGGCTCGGCGGCGACGACGTCCGCATCACCACCCGCTTCGACCTCGCCTCGCTCACCAAGGTGGTCGCCACGCTGCCGTGCGTGCTGCGGCTCGCCAGCGACGGCGAGCTCTCGCTGGATGATCGCGTCGGCCGCTTCTTCGTCAACGCCGGGTGGTTCCAGACCCCCAGCCTGGCCGATGTGCCGCTGCGCTCGTTGCTCACGCACACCGCCGGCCTGCGCAACTGGGTCCCGCTCTTCGCCCGGGTCTCCGAGCGCAGGACCGCCCTCGCGGCCGTCCTCCAAGCACCGGTCGCCGACGCGGGCCAGGTGCACTACACCGACGTCGGCTTCATGCTCCTGGGCGCCGTCGTCGAGCGGGTCACCGGGCAGCGTCTCGACGCCGCCGCCAACGCGCTCGTGTTCGAGCCTCTCGGCATGCGCCGGACCGGCTTCGGCCCCATCGGCAGCGACGACGTCGCCGCAACCGAGCTCTGCGGCTGGCGCGGCCGATTGCTCGTCGGCGAGGTCCACGACGAGAACGCCACCGTCTGGGACGGCGTCGCGGGGCACGCCGGGCTGTTCGCCGACGCCGCCGACCTGGCCTGCTACGCGGCCGCCTGGCTGCGCCGCGATCCCGTCCTCGGCACGGCCGAGACGCTCTCCGACGCCACGCGACCCCACGCTCACGGCGGCGACGGCAGCGTCCGAGGACTCGGCTGGCTGCTCGCCCACGCGGGCGTGTTCGCCGGCGAACACGCCCGTGGGTACGGGCACACCGGCTTCACCGGCACCTCGTTGTGGCTCGACCCCGACGTCGGCCTGGCCTCGATCCTCCTGACCAACCGGGTGCACCCCCGCCGCGACCATCCCAGCCGCATCACCGAACTGCGTCCGGCGTTCCACGGCGCGGCGCACGGCCGCCCTGGTCCGGTGCCGGCCGCCGCCGGCGCGGGGGCGGCATGACGCCCCCGCGCGGCCCGACCTGGCCAGCCGAACCGGCTGGGAGTCCGCCGGCCATGACGGTGCTGGCTCTCATGAGCGGCACGTCGCTCGACGGCATGGACCTCGTGGTGGCACGCCTGGCGTCCGACGGTCCGAGCGTGCGCGCAGAGGTGCTCGAGCGCGTCTCGGCGCCGTACCCCGCCGACCTGCGCAGACGCCTGGTCGCGGCGCTCGAGGAGGGCGCGGCCGACCTGCGTGAGCTCACGCAGCTGCATGCCGAGATCGGCCACGCCTACGCCGACGCCTGCGGACCCGTCGCGGATCGCCACGCGCTCGACCTGATCGCCCTCTCGGGCCAGAACGTCTACCACGTGCCGCGCGTCGATGAGCAGCGGGGTTGGCGGACCCGCTCGACACTCCAGTTGGGTGAGGCCGCGCACACGCTGGAGCGGTGTCGGGTCCCGGTCGCCTGCGACTTCCGCCAGTCGGACGTCGCGGCCGGCGGGCAGGGGGCGCCGCTGGTCTCGTTCGGCGACCTCGCCCTGCACTGGCGCCCTGGCGTCGCGCGCGCGATCCACAACGTCGGCGGCATCGCGAACCTCACCTGGCTCCCGCCGCGGCTCGAGCCGGGCGCCGTGGTCGCGTTCGACACCGGCCCCGGGAACTGCCTCATCGACGAGGCCGTCGAGCGCTCGTTCGGCGCCGAGTACGACGAGGACGGCCGGATCGCCGCGGTCGGTCGGGTCGACGCCGACGTGATCAACGCGCTGATGCGACACCCCTACCTGGCGCTGCCGTTCCCGAAGACCACCGGCCGCGAGGTGTTCGCGCTTGCGCGTCTGGAGCGCGACCTCGGCCTGTCGTTCGGCGCGCTCGCGCCAGCCGACCTGGTCGCCACGCTGACGGCGTTCACCGCGGCGAGCATCGCGCACGCCTACGAGCAACTGCGGCGCGACCGGCCGCTCGACGAGGTCCTCGTGGCGGGCGGTGGCGCAGCCAACGCCACACTCATGTCCATGCTGCGCGAGCGCATCGACGTGAGCGTCCACACCTTCGACGAGCTCGGCATGGTGTCGAAGGACCGCGAAGCGCTGGCCTTCGCGGTCATGGCCTACATGGGTTTCACGGGTCGCGCCGGGACCCTCCCGGGCGCGACCGGCGCGGTGCGTGCGGTGGTGGCTGGGAAGTACCTGTGGCCGCAGGCGCTCGATCCGTGGACGACGGACGGCGCTTCCGCATGATGGTCTCGTCGAGCCCTGGGAGCACGTAGTCGTGGATTCGTCCGATCGCCTCGAACCCGCGCCGCTCGTAGAAGCCGCGGGCACCCTCGTTGTCGTCGTTGACGAGCAGGAACAGGTCGTCGGCCCGCTCGAACGCCCACGCCTCGCACGCATCCATGAGCGCCGTGCCGATGCCGCGACCGGCCGCCGTGCTCGCCACGGCGAGGAGCCGCAGGTACGGGCTGCGCGCGAAGGCGCCGCTCGGCACGAGCCAGGCGACGCCGAGGATGCGTCCGTCCAGGACGGCCGCCTCGAACCGATCGCCGGCTTCGATGCCTACGCGCCAGGCGCGTTCGAGCGCCTCGACCGTGGCGCCGTAGCGCTCGAAGAGCGGCTGCTCCGCGACGAGCGTTGCGGCGTCGCGAAGCGATTGCGGCGGCAGATCGATGATCGACGGTGCGCTCACGTCCACGATGCGCTCGGTCGCGCGCTCACGGCGTGGTCGTGGACGGCTCGTCGCGGACCTGTCATGTCCACGTTCATATCATCCGGCCGACGCGCGCATGGTGCGCCGGCGAAAGGACGACTCGCATGACCGAAGGCATCGATCCGCGCTACGCCGACTTCGAGACGTGGCCGATGGAGCGGCGCGTCCGCGCGCTGATCGAGGCGAACGAGCGGGCCGTCGCGGCCGCCGTCGCAGCCGTACCCGCCTTGACCCTGGCTGCGGAGGGCATCGCCGCGCGACTGGCGAGTGGCGGCAGGCTGGTCTACGCCGGGGCGGGTACGTCGGGACGCCTGTCGCTCCAGGACGCGGCCGAGTTGCCCCCTACGTTCGACTTCACCCGCACCGTGGTGCTGCTCGCCGGCGGCGCCGAGGCGGGCACCACCGCCAAGGAGGGCGCCGAGGACGAGTCCGGAGACGGCGCCGCGGCGGTCGACGCCGCTTCCGTCGGACCAGGCGACGCGTTGGTGGGCATCGCGGCCAGCGGCCGCACGCCCTACACGGTGGCGGCCGTTCGCCGGGCGCGCGAGCGTGGGACGTTCACGGTCGGCATCGCCAACAACGCGGACACGCCCCTCCTGGAGGCGGCCGACGTCGCGGTGCTGCTCGACACCGGCCCGGAGGTGGTGGCGGGCTCGACGCGCATGGTGGCCGGCACGGCGCAGAAGATCGCACTGAACGCGCTGTCGAGTGCGCCGATGGTGGAACTCGGCGCGGTGCACGGCAACTTGATGGTCGCCATGCGCCCCACCAACGCGAAGCTCCGGCACCGGGCCATCGACATCGTGGCCGTCGCGAGCGCCACCACGCAGGCCGACGCCGAGCGTGCACTGCGCTCCTGCGGTGGCGACATCCGCTGCGCCATCGTCCATCTGGGGAGCGGTCTGGCACCCGACGCAGCGAGCGCTCTGCTGGCGCTGCACGGAGGCCGAGCGAGTCTCGCCCTGGCGGCGCACGCCAGGCGCTGACGCGAGCCAGTCGCCTCGGAGGTCCCGCGGCTCATCCGCGGTTCAGCGTGGTGCCTGGCGCTGCCGCGCACGGCCCGCGCGACCGTCCTTCACCGCGAACATGGCGTCGTCCGCGGCCTTCAGCAGACGGTCCGGCGCGTCGGCGTCGTCGGGGAAGAGCGCCACGCCGATGCTGGCACCGAGGGTCACCTTGCCGTCCGGGACGTCGTACGGCTCGCGCAACGCGCAGTCGAGCTTGTCGGCCACGTGCGTGGCGTGCTCGCGCGTGACGGGGTGCTCGATGAGGACGACGAACTCGTCGCCACCGATGCGGGCGACGGTGTCCTCGGCACGCAGCCCGGACCGGAGTCGTTGCGCGACCTGGCGCAGCACGGCGTCACCGGCGGCGTGACCGTGACGGTCGTTGACGGGCTTGAAACCATCGAGGTCGACCAGCAGCAGCGCGACGCAGCGTTCGTGGCGCCGTGCGCCGGCGATGGCCTGCTCCAAGCGTTGGTGATGCAACAGCCGATTGGGCAAGCCCGTGAGCTCGTCGTGCGTGGCGACGTGGACCAGCCGGCGTTCGAGCTCCAGGCGTTGCATGGCCACCGCGACCTGGACGGCGAGCGCTTCGGCGATGCCGAGGGCCCTGTCGCCGAAGGCATCGCGCGTGCGGAAGCTGTCGAGGTTGAGGTATGCCACCGCTGTGCCGGCCACGACGACTGGCACCGCGAGGGTGCTGCGGATCTCGTCGAGACGACCGTAGGTGGTCAGGACCTCGCTGACCTGCTTGTCGCCGATGGCGTGCGCGCCTGCGTAGTCGACGATGCGCGGTCGATTGCCGGCGCCGATCGTCATCTGTGTCGCCGGGATGTGGGCGCCCTGCAACCCCGCGAGATCGAACCCGACCGCGGCAGCGAAGCGGAAGTGGTCGTCGGGCTCGAGCACGACGATGCTGCCGGCATCGGCGCCCGGCACGAGGTCGACCGCACGCTCGATCACGTGCTGGTAGAAGCGTTCGTCGAGATCGCGTCTGAGGAGGTCGTTGGTCAACGCCACCAGGGCGGTACGCAGGTCGATCTCGCGCTCGAGCTCGCCGTGTCTCTCGGCGGTCGCGGTGACGTCGGTGATGACGCCGTAGAAGGCCACACCGCCGTCGTGTCGCTCCTCGGGGCGCGCGACCATGCGAACCCAGCGTTCGCTGCGGTCGTGCGCCAGGCGGAAGGTGTGGTCGGCGTTCTCGAGCGTCTCGATCGCCCTCCGGATCGCGTGCAGCAAGGCGGCGCGATCGTCGGGGTGCACGTTCGTCAAGGCGCTGCGCCCGCCATTCGCCAGGGCGCCCGTGTCGATGCCGTAGTTCGCCGCGCTGGTGGCCGTGACATACGGGAAGCGAATCGTCCCGCCTGGATCGACGTCGAGCTGGAACAGCACACCCGGCACGCGCTCGAGGAGGCGCCGTTCGGGAGCCTCGTCATGGAGCGCGTGCTGCAGGGGTAGGGGGCGCTCTTCGGCCGTCACGACACAACGATAGCAATGTCCACTTACCGAACTCGCATCGTGTGCCCGTGTGCGTGGGTCACGGCATGGGGTCGCGACGGGCGTCCCTGACGGTGTGCGTGCGATCATGGTCGGCACCGCACATCGTCTCGTCCCAACCGGTGGTGGCGCTGAGCACACTCGGCTTCACGTCGCCCCGGCGCTGGCCACGTGCCGCGGCTGCCGCCTCGAAGCGCGAGGCGCCGTCCGTCACCGCGACCACCAGGGGCGGCCCCAACTGGCCGAGGGCCCGGGCGTAGGCGTAGTGCGGATTCGTCGACAGGCCCAGTTCGAAGGCCGTGAGCAGGTCGGCGTGGTGCTCCGGCGCCACCCCTTCCAGGTACAGACGGTACGCGGGTGGGCGCGTCTTCGAGTCGCAGGCGAGCAGCGCGAAGCGCGGCTCGAGGCGGAGCGCTTGGCACGCCGTGTCGAGCGCGTGTCGGACGTGCGGTTCGTGGAGCTTCTCGCCGACGTGGTCGCTGACGCTCGACACGCGCCCCAGGAAGCGCAGCGTCGGCGTGCGCCGGTGGTGCCCTTCGACGCGCACCAGGTCACCGAGCCGGTAGCGGAAGAGGACGCCCGTCGTGACGACGACCTCGTACGTGGCGCCAGGGTCCAGCTGGTGGGCGAAGTGGCAGGCACCGCCGGCGTCCAGGAACTCGAACACGTGCGAGCGCAGCGCCAGGACTGGCGCAGCTGCGCCGTGCAGCGGCAGCGTCACGAACGCCTCGGTGGCGATCAGGCCCTTGCCCTGCTGGGTCGCCTGCGGCAGCCGCCGCGCCAGTTCGCGGGCCGGACGCTCGGACGCGGCGTCGCTCCAGCACGACACCAGGCGCAGCTCGGGCCAGAGCGCCCGACCGACGTCGACCGGCTCGCCCCGCAGCGCCGCCTGGAGTCTGGTGGCGGCGGCGCGGTCGGGCGACCGCGCGAGCGCGGGGAGACTGGGGCCATCGGGTGGTGTGCACGTTCCGCGCTCGAGGTCCTCGACGAGGCGCTCGGCGTGCGTCGGGAGCGCGTCGAGCAGGATCGTGAAGAACGACGGGTTCCACACCGACACCACACGCAACCGCGCCTTGGCGACGAGGTGGAGCAGGCTGGCGTGTCGGAAGTCGCCGGCGCGCTGGAGCGTGCGGACACCGGCCGGCACGGCGAGGACGCCGTTCGCGAGGGCTGCGCCCAGGCGACCGAGGTAGGCGGTATCGGCGTCGAAACCGATCGGGACGCCGCCGACGCTGTGGGTGTCGCGCTGCAAGGCGGGGCTGAGCGACCAGTAGGCGGGACCTGTCATGAGGCTCGGGTCGTGGCTGAACAGGTCGACGATCCACGGCGCGATCGCACGACCGAACGCGCGCCGGAGGTCGCGGGTGGTGGGGATGCGCTTCGCGCCCGCGGTGCTGCCGCTGGTGGGTTCGAGTGCGAGGACCGGGTCGTCGCCGAGCACGTTCGGCTCACCCGCTTCGACACGTTGGAGGTAGGGGAGGTGGCTGGCGTGGTCGCCGAGCGGCAGGGCGTGGTGGAGGTCGGCGAGACGATCGACGCGCGAGAGGTCGAAGTCGCGCCCGATCGCGCTCGGCGCCGCGCCGCGCATCAGCCGGCGGAGCAGTCGCTCCTGGATGGCCTCCGGGTCGGCGCACGCGCGCCAGAAGGCGCGCGCATCAGCGACGAGGCTGGCGGCCCACAGCCCGTTCGCGAGCGCCGCACGGGCTCGCTCAGGCACCGTCAGCGCCGCCCGTGTGGCCGCCCGTAGGATCGACCGGCGTCGGCCCGAGCCCGAGGACGCGCCGGCCCGCCCGGGTCAGGTTGGCGTGGTCGAGCGCGGCGAGGCACACGAGTTCGTCGCCCTCGGTGTGCCCGGGGTTCAGCCGGACGAAGGTGGCCACGTGCGGATCGCCCGGGCGGTCCGCGACGTCCGCGACGCCCGAACGCAACGGGGTCGGGCGCTCGAGCCGGACGATGCCGGTCGCAGGGGCGTAGCGCTCGCCATAGCGCGAGCGGGCCAGTGCGTGGCGCACCGCGCCCTCGAAGGCGTCGGGCTCGTGCCCGTCCGCGGGGACGTAGCGCCTGAAGAACAGGGGGAGGAAGCGGTACGTCTTGTAGCCGGCGCTGATCAGGAGCCAGTACACGCGCCGGCCGGGTGCGGCGCGCCGGGTGCGTGCGGCGTCCTCGAACACCGCGCGACCCCACGTCCGGGCGAGTTCGGCGTCGCCTCGAGCCGACGCGGCGACGATGGTGTCGCCAGAGAAGAACGCCGTGATAGCAGTAGAACACACCTCCACCTGCAGCTCCGTGAGCGTCGAGAAGCCGACGATCGATCCGGAGCGTCGCAGCACGACGGCGCGGTCCTTCTCGTCCAGGTCGGCGTCGAACCCGGCAGCGTCGACGCCCTCGTAGTGCGCGCGCATCAGGTCGAGCATGGCGGCGCGGTCGGCCGAGGTCAGGTCTGTGACGGCGACGACACTCCCACCGTCGGACCCGCTCGCATCATGCTCAGAGGCGTGCTGCATCGATGAACGGCAGTCCCTTCAGCCGTGCCGCGAACGCCGGGTCGGCTAGTGGCAGCGCGACCAGGCGACTGCCGTAGCCGACGTTCCGCAACCGGCGGACCGCGCGAAGCAGCGGGTCGGCGGCGGCGAGCGTCAGCGCCAACGCGTGGGCCCCGTGGTCTGCGGCGCGCCGCACGGCCGTGTGCACGAGCCGGGTCGCCACGAGGGGGTCGTCGTCCGCGACGCACAGCAGACTGGCGTAGGACACGCGCAAGGGCGACCCGACCGCCGGCAGCCGCCTCGCACCACGCAACACACGACCGACGTCCAGCAGCGGCTTCAGCGCAGAGAGTCGACGGCCATAGCCGCGCACCACCGTCTGGCGCACGGCGTGCTGGTCCCACACCGCCACGACACCCCGCACGCGGCCGGCGCTCGTGTCGAGCAGGACGTCGTCCAGCGACAGGCTCGGCAGGTCGCCCAGCAGGTCTCCGGCGACGACGAGCGGGAACAGGTCGCGCTTCGGGCCATGACGAGCGAGGAAGTCGAGCACCTCGTCGAGATCCTCGGGTGTCGCACGTCGGAGCCGTGTCTCGACGTCGCGCCGGCGGATGCGCGTGGCCGCGAACGTGAGGGTGTGCAGGTCGGCGACCGGGACGAAGCCGTCGCCGCGCCGCGCCGGCCTGTCGAGCAACACCCGCTCGGCGCTGCGGTTGCCGCTGCTGATCGTCGCGAAGGCACCGGCGAGGTCGCGCTGCCCGAGGTGGTCGCGCAGCGCGCGGAGGCCGCGGGGTACCAGCGCCCGGCCCTCGTACGCCGGCGCGACCCGCAGGTGGCCCACGTACCCCACCTCGCACGGCCGGCCGCCCAGGTAGACGTCGCGTACGGCCGCGCTCGCGACCGCCACGACGCTTCCCTCCGCTCGCGCTACCAGCGTGAGCGGGGCACGGCCAGTGAGCGCCTCGCCGGCGCAATACGAGGGCTCGCGCTGGAACGACAACGCGACCGCGCCGGGAACGGTCGACGCGCGGAGCAGCGCGCGGATGGCCGCGTCGTCGGCCGGGCCTGCGGGCTCGATGACGGGTCTGCTCATGCTTCGAGCAGCGGGCTCAGGTCGCTCTCGTCGCCGAGAGGGTAGTGGTCGCGAACGGAGACCTCGGCGCGCAGCATGCCGTTGATCACGAAGAAGTTGCGCCACATGAACGCGCTGGCCCGGTTGGTGCGCGTGAGCGAGCGGCGCACGATGCTCGGCACCGCATAGAAGCGCCGACGCGCCGCCAGGCAGCCGGCCTGGAGTTCGTCGGGCGCCATGCCGGCGGGCTCGAACGGGATGACGTTGTAGGCGTAGTCCGGGTCGAGCCACCAGCGCTCGAAGCGCAACCGCCCCTCGCGCTCGAGTCGCTCGTAGAGCGGCGTCCCCGGGAAGGGCGTGAGGTGGTTGAACGCCGCCATGTAGAAGCCGTGCTCGTGCGCGAAGTCGACCGTGGCGTCGAACGCCTCGGGCGTGTCGTGGTCGTAGCCGAAGACGAAGGTGGCGTACAGGCGCAGCTTGTGACGCCGCAGGTTGGCGAGCGCGACCTCATACCCGCCGCGCATGGTGTTGAAGTCCTTGCCCATGGCGGCGAGGTTGCGCGGATCCAGACTCTCGAACCCGATCAGCACGCCCTGACAACCGCTGCGCACCAGCAACTCCAGGAACGCCTCGTCGTGCGCCGCGTTGATGCTCGCCTGCGACACCCAGCGCACGTTCAGGGGCGCCAGCGCCTCGAAGAACGCCTTCGCCTGGCGCATGTTCGAGGTGATGTTGTCGTCGACGAAGAACAGCAGCTTGTGGCGGTCCTTGATGCGGCGGATCTCGTCCAACACGTCGTCGATCGGGCGCCGCGTCTGCTGCTGAGCGAACACGGTCTGCACCGCACAGAAGTCGCAGTGGAAGTGACACCCGCGACCGGCCTCGACCAGTCCGATCGGCAGGTAGCGCTTGCCCTCGAAGATGCTCCGGTCGGGTCGCAGGCCGCCGAGCGCGGGGCGACCGACGCCTTGGTAGCGCTGCTTGAGACGGCCGTGGCGGGCGTCGTCGAGCAGTTCGGCCCACACGGTCTCGGCCTCGCCCACCACGACGGCCTCGGCGTAGCGCGCCACCTCGTCGGGTTGCAGCGTGGCGTGGAAGCCGCCCATCACCACCGGGACGCCGCGCCGGCGGTAGGCACTGGCGATCTGATACGCGCGCTTGGCGGTGTAGGTCTCCACCGAGATCGCCACCAGGTCGGTCGGCGCGTCGTAATCGATGCCTTCCATGCGGTCGTCGAAGAAGCGCACCTGCACGCCCGCGGGCGTCAGACCGGCGATCGTCGCGGCCGGCAGCGGCTCCATCTGCCACGAACCGATGTAGCGCTGCCCGGTTCGCCGGCCGATGCAGGGGTGGACGATGGTCAGCCGCACGGGATCAGGCCGCGGCCCGCAGCAGCGGCCAGTCGCACGTGTAGAAGCGGTGCAGGTTGTGGGCGTAGTAGCGATACCCCATGTTCGCGGCCAGGGCTGCGGGGAGCTGGATCCGCGCGTTCACCAGCCGCTTCGCGATCGAGGCCCAGCGGTAGGTGCGTTTCCAGGCCCATTCGGTTCGGCGTTCGAGTTCCGGAGCGCTCATCCGCGCGGGTTGGAACACCGCGTGTTGGCCGTCGTAGAGGCTCCAGTCGCGCTTCAGGATCCGACCCTCGCGCTCCATGCGCTGGAACAGCGGCGTGCCCGGGAAGGGGGTGAGGATGGCGTAGCGAGGGAGGTCGACGTTGGCCTCGTGCACGAAGTCGGCGGTGGCATCGAAGGTCTCGGCCGTGTCGTCGTCGAAGCCGAACACGAAGCAGCCCATCACCGCGATGCCGGCGTCGTGCAGCCTCGCCATCACCAAGTGGTAGTCCTGCAGCGCGTTGAAGCCCTTCTTGCTGGCGTGCAGCACGGTGGGGGAGAGCGACTCGAAGCCGAGCAGCAGGCCGCGGCAGCCGCTGCGCGCGGCCAGATCGAGCAGTTCGGGATCGCGCGCGATGAGCGTGGTCGCCAAGCCGCCCCAGACGATCTTCAGCGGGATCAGGGCGGTGAAGAGCTCCTTCGCGTACGAGACGTCGGCGATGGGGTTGAGGTCCAGGAACACCAGCCGCCTGGCACCCATCTGGCGGATGTCGTCGACCACCTCGTTGACCGGGCGTTGCAGCGGTTGGCCCCAGGCGGACGGGACGACGCAGAAGTCGCAGCGGTGGATGCAGCCGCGGGTGGCCTCGATGGTGTGCAGCAGGGCGTGGTCGGCGCCGGGCAGGAGTTCGCGCTTCGGGAACGGGCGACCCGCGAGTGAGAGCCCCGTCGCCTGGTCGTAGCGCGGGCGCAGCGCTCCGGCTCGGTGGTCGCGCAACAGCTGGGGGAAGGTGTCCTCGGCGTACCCCGTCACCACGCAGTCGGCGTGCCGAGCCGCTTCGTCGGGCATCAGGGTGGGGTGGACCCCGCCGAGCACGACCGGAACGCCCCGCTCGCGGAAGCGGTCGGCGATGTCGTACGCGCGCGGGGCCGTGCCGGTGATGGCGCTGATGCCGACCAGGTCGACGTCGAGCTCGGTGTCCATCTCGTGCACGCCCTCGTCGATCAACGTGAGCTCGACCGTGACGTCGTCGGGGATCAGCGCGGCGAGCGTGGTGAGCGTGAGCGGGGCGTAGCGCAACGAGCGCTTCCAGATGCCCGTCTTGTGGCGGTAGAGCGGGCCACGCGGTGAGATGAGCGCCAGCTTCATCGGGTCGGGCATCGAGCACCCCCTGATCGACGTTCCCGTCGCATGCTACGGCGCGCCGCGTGAGGCTGGTGCACGAGTCGTCACGCCGGTCACCAGGCCTCGTGCCACGCGCTCGAGCGCGCCTCGAGCCACGCGAGGTAGTGCGGCAGCGCCTCGCTCAGCCCGTAGCGCGGCTCGTACACGCCCAGGAGGCGATCGATGCGAAGCGGCGAGCGATCGCGCTCACCGAGCGCAAGCGTGGCGTCGGCAGCGTCTGGCGCGAGCTCGAAGCGCTCCGCGCCCAGCCTACCGGCGAGCGCGCGGCACCAGTCGGCGAGCGTCCAGCGCCGCCCGGCGCTGACGTGATACACCGTGAACGCCAGCTCGGGCGCGTCCAGGAGAGCCACCAGCGCCCCGGCCACGTCCGCTGCGTAGACCCAGTCGCGGGGGCCTTCGCGCGCGAGCACCACGCGCTCGCCCCGGAGCATGGCGCGCGTCGCGAGCATGGGACCGCTGAAGGTGTCGCGCAGTCCCGTATCGCGCTCCCAGGGGCCGAACACCGCACCCACGCGTGCGCTCACCACGTCGATGCCCCACAGACCGCCCAGCCGCAGGGCGCTGCGCTCGGCAGCGTACTTGGCGATGCCGTAGACGGCGTTCGGGAGCGGCGCGTCGATGGCCTCGTCGAGCGGCCGGTCGGGGAAGGCGGCGTCTCCGTACACCGAGGCAGACGACGGATACAGCAGGCGCCGCGCTCCGTGGCGCTGCGCCGCCGCCAGCACCCGGAGCGTGCCCAGATAGTTGACCTGCGCGATCAGGTCGGCGTCGCGCACCTCGCGCTCGGGGCCTGGCGTGATCGCGGCGGCGTGGACGACGCCGTCGATGCCGCCCTCGGCGGCGGCGAGCGCGAACGCCGCGTCGACGGCGGCCTCGTCGCGCACGTCGGCGGCGACGAAGAGCACGGTTCCAGGCAGGTCGTCGAAGCGCTCGACGGCGTCAGCCGGCCACGTCTCGGCGCGGTCGACCGCCACCACGGTGCGCCCACGCTCCAACATGTGCTCCACGAGGTTGCAGCCCACGAACCCGCAGGCGCCCGTCACGACCGTGCTCACTCGGTCGCTTCCCGATAGTCGTGGGCTGCGATCACGGCCAGCGCGTGGGGAACGACCTCGACCTCGAGCGGCGTCGAGCCGATCACGTCGCCGTCGGCGTGCACGAGCAGAGGTGGTTCGGCGTCGATGCGCACGCGCGTGGCCGAGCGGAGCTCGCCGATCCCGCGCGCGCCGCTCACCAGGCGCAGCACCTGGGCGGCCGATTGCCAGAAGCCGGGGTTTCGCAGCACGGCCACGTCGAGCTTGCCGTCGTGCGGATCGACGTCCGGACCGACGTCGACGCCGACGAGCTCGAGACTGGCGGCGTTGAAGAGCGTGACCGTATGCGCTGCGAGGACCTCCATGTGGCCGTCGATGGTCAGCCTGACGCGGTGGTTGCGCCGCCCCCACATGTTGCGCGCGGCCGCTGCGAAGTACGCGAGGTAGCCGAGGCGGGCCTTGCTCTGCGCGTCGGCGTCGCGGTTGATCTCGGCGTCGAGGCCCGCGCCGAAGAAGATCAAGGCCAGCGCCCCGTCGTCGAGGCGGCGCATCACGTCGAGCTGCATCAGCACACCCTCGTCCAGCGCGGCGATGGCCTTCGCGGGATCGATCGGCAGCCGCAGTACCCGCGCCAGGCCGTTGCCCGTGCCGATCGGGACCACACCGAGCGGTAACCCGTGGCCGCCTCGCACGATGCCGGTCGCTGCGGCGGTGACGGTACCGTCGCCGCCGGCGACCAGCACGAGGTCGAAGCCGTCGGTGGCGGCCTCCGCGGCCCAGGTGGTGGCGTCGTCCGCGCCGCTCGTGCGCCGCAACGTCGGCTCGGCGCCGACGCCGCGGAGTGCCTCGTCGATGGTCGTCTCGACGGCGTCGGGTTTGCCCCGGCCCGACGAGGGGTTGACGATCACGAGGACGCGCTTGCCGTCGAGCATGCCCCATCGTATCCGCGCGTGCGTCGTCGTGGTCCCCGTGCACGGCGATCGTGTGCCGAGCGCGGCGCCGTGGCGCACCGTCGCGACCCCGGCGCGGGTGTACCGTCGTCGCCATGGCCATCGCGGCGCGGACGAACATCGCCCTCACTGGTGCACCCCTCGCGCTGCTGATCACCACGGCGCACGTCGCGAACGACGCCTTCAGCAACGTGCTGCCAGCGTTCCTGCCGACGCTGCAGCTGCGCTTCGGTCTGGGCGAGGCCGCCCTGGCCGGGCTGGTCGCCCTCATCTCCTTGTCGGGCAACGTGCTGCAGGCCTTCGCGGGCGCCCTCACGGACAGGTGGGGTCGCAGGCGTGCGGCGGCCCTGGGTCTGCTGTTGTCGTCCGTGCTGATGAGCTTCATCGCGGTGGCCCCGACGGTCGGCGTACTGGTGGTGCTGCTCGCGTTCGGCGGCATCGGCTCGGCGGTGTTCCATCCCGGCGCGGTGGCGATGATGCGCGGCGTCGGGGGGCGCATCACCTTCAACGTGGGGCTGTTCGCCGCCGGCGGCGCCGTCGGCACCGCGGTCATGCCGGTGGTCGTCCTGGCGGTCCTGCGTGGCTACGGAGCCGAGTACGTGCCGCTGTTGGCGTTGGTCGGCGTGGTCTTGGCCGTGGCCCTCTTCGCGCTGTCGCCGGTGCAGCCTCGCTCGCGCGGCGCGACGCGACCCAAGGTGTTCGACGCGGCGCTCTTCCGGGGCCCGGTGGGTGTGCTGGCGTTCGCCGGGATCATGCGCGCCACGGCCTTCGTGAGCTTCGCGAACGCGATGCCGCTGTACCTGGTGAACGTCCGCGGGTTCGCCGCGGACGCGCCGGTCATCGGGAGCACGCTGGCGGCGTACGGCTTCGCGGCCGCGGCCGCCGGCCTCCTCGCGGGCGCGCTCGAGGGCCGCATCGGCCGCGTCCGGCTGATCGTGTTCAGCATGCTGCTCGCCGTGCCGGTCCTGATGGCCACGCTCGCCGTGGCGCCGGGCACGCAGGCGTTCTTCGTCCTGGTGGCGCTGGCCGGCCTGCTTACGAACGCCTCGGTACCGCTGCTCGTGGTGAGCGCGCAGGACATGGCTCCGAACAACGTCGGCAGCGCGTCGGGCATGCTCATGGGCTTCACCTGGGGGATGGCCGGCGTCGCCTACCTCGGCTTCGGCGCGTTGCAAGAAGCGATCGGGATCACCCCGGCGCTGCTCGCGAGCTTCGTGTTCCTGATCCCGGCCGCCGCCCTGGCGGCTCGGGTCCTGCTGCGCCATCGCGCGCAGCTGAGCGAGCCCGACGGGGCGTGAGCGTCAGCCGGCGCGCATGCGCTTGTACGCCTCGATGAGCGCGTTGGTCGAGGCGTCGTGGCTGGTCACGCGCGCATCGCCGCGCAGGTCGCGCAGCACGCCCTCGGCGAGCACCTTACCGAGCTCCACGCCCATCTGGTCGAAGGAGTTCACGTTCCAGATCACGCCCTGGACGAAGATCTTGTGCTCGTACAGGGCGATCAGCGTGCCCAACGTGCGGGGCGTGAGTCGAGGGTAGAGGAAGGTCGTGGAGGGCCGGTTGCCCTCGAAGGTCGTGGCCGCGGTCAGCAGGTCGAGCCGACCTGGGTCGTCGGCGAGGCCGGAGTCGCTCGCCAGCAAGGCCGCCCGCGCCTCCGCGGCCGTGCGTCCGCGCATGAGCGCCTCGCCCTGTGCGAAGACGTTCGACAGCAGCATGTCGTGGTGATCCCCGAGCGGCGCGTGCGACCGTGCCGCCGCCAGGAAGTCGCACGGCACCAGCCTCGTGCCCTGGTGGAGCAGCTGGTAGAAGGCGTGCTGGCCGTTGGTGCCGGGCTCGCCCCAGACGATCGGGCCGGTGTCGACGCCGACGGGACGGCCCTCGCGGTCGACGTGCTTGCCGTTGCTCTCCATGTCGGCCTGCTGGAAGTAGGCCGCGAAGCGGGCCAGGTGGTGGTCGTACGGGAGGATCGCGTGGCTGGCGGCGCCCCAGAAGTTGTGGTACCAGACGCCGAGCAGCGCGAGCAGCACCGGCACGTTGCGCTCGAGCGGGGCGTCGCGGAGGTGCCGATCGGCTGTGTGAGCGCCGCGCAGCAGGTCGTCGAAGCGCTCCGGTCCGATCGCCAGCATGATCGGGAGCCCGACGGCGCCCCACAGCGAGAAGCGCCCGCCCACCCAGTCCCAGAATCCGAAGGTCGACCCGCGCGCGATCCCGAACGCCGCGACGGCCTCGGCGTTGGTGCTGATCGCGACGAAGTGCCGCGCGACCGCAGCTTCGTCGTCGGTGCGTTCGACGAACCACGCGCGGGCGCTGTGCGCGTTCGCCATCGTCTCCTGCGTGTTGAAGGTCTTGCTCGCCACCAGGAACAGCGTCGTGTCCGGGTCGACGCGGCGCAGCACGTCGCCGATGTCGCTCGGGTCGACGTTCGACACGAAGTGGCTGCGCAGCCGCTCGTGTTGGTAGGGCGCCAGCGCGGTGGTGACCATCTTGGGGCCGAGGTCGCTACCGCCGATGCCGATGTTGACCACGTCCGTGATGGGCCGGCCGCTGCGGCCGGTGTGCGTTCCGTCGCGGACGGCGTCGGAGAACGCGCGCATGCGTGCGAGCACGGCGCGCACCTCGGGCATCACGTCGGCGCCATCGACGACGATCGGCGCGTCGCCTTGATGCCGCAGCGCGGTGTGCAACACGGCGCGGTCCTCGGTGCGGTTGATGCGCTCACCGGTGCACATCGCCTCGATCATCCGCGGTACGCCCGCCTGGCGAGCGAGGTCGAGGAGCAGGGCCAGTGTCGTGTCGTCGATGCGGTGCTTCGAGTAGTCGACGAGCACGTCGCCGACGGTGGCGTGGTAGCGCTCGAAGCGCCCGGGGTCGCGCGCGAACAGGTCGCGCATGTGCACGTCGTCGAGATCGTGGCGATGCCCGCGCAGAGCCCGCCAGGCCGGATGATCGGTCGGTGGCATGGGACGTTCCTCTCGGGTCTGGCCGGCCTCAGCGCCCGCGGGCGACCAACCAGACGAGTTCTCGGCCGCTCCTGAGCACGACCAGGAGTGCGCTCTGGCCGCCGCCGTCGCTGAACACCACGCGCGTACGTCGCTCGGAGCCAACGGTGGTCTCGGTCGTCTCGGCGCGGAAGAGCCCTTGCATCAGGAGGTCGCGCTCGACGCCGTACACGAGCGCGCCCTCCAGGCTGGCGGCGAGGCCGCCCGCGGTGTAGGCCTCCCAGTCGCGCCAGTTGGCGCGATCAGGGACCACGCGCGCGACCAGCGCGTCGACGCCGCTGCCGACGGCCCTGAGGCTACCGGAGGGCCAGCTGACCGGAGGGAACAGCTGTGACGCGATCGCGGGTGCGAGCGCGACCTCGGCCAGCAGCTGGGCGCTGGCGACGCCGGGCGTGAGCACCAGGACCATGGCGACGAGTAGCGAGCGCATTCGGTGCATGCGCCAGCCTAGCAGGGGCGCACGTGGACGCGTCAACCGCGCATCGCCCTCCCCGAGCGCACGCGGATGATCCACTTCTCGATCTCGACCACGACGAACACCGTGAGGCCCGCCAGGAGGACGTATCCCCAGTGCTCGAGCGTCAACCCGGCGACGCCGAACCACAGCTGCATCGCGGGTGTGTAGGTGAAGATCATCTGGAAGACGATCAAGAGGCCGATCGACACGAACACCGCCGGGTTGGTGAAGAAGCGCCTCGGCGACAGCGGGTTGGCGATCAGGAAGCGGGTGTTGAGCAGGTACGCGAGCTCGCCTGCCACCAGCGTGTTCACGGCGATCGAGCGGGCGATGTCGAGGTCGCCGTAGCGCTCGAACATGGTGAAGAACATCAGCAGCGTCAGGCCGCCCATCACGAACGACACGTACACCACCCGCCACACCAGGTAGCTCGACAGGATCGGTTCGCGTCGATCGCGCGGGGGGCGCCGCATCACGTTCGCCTCGGGCGGCTCGAACGCCAGCGCCAGGGCCAAGGTGACGGCCGTGATCATGTTGATCCACAAGATCTGCACGGGGGTGATCGGCAGGTACGGCAGCACCACGAGGACCGACACCATCACCACCAGCGCCTCAGCACCGTTGGTGGGGAGGATGAACAGGATCGTCTTCTTGAGGTTGTCGTAGATCGCGCGCCCCTCCTCGACGGCGCGCGCGATGGTGGTGAAGTTGTCGTCGGCGAGCACCATCTCGGAGGCGTCCTTGGCGGCCTCCGATCCCTTGACGCCCATGGCGACCCCGACGTCGGCACGCTTGAGTGCCGGCGCGTCGTTGACCCCGTCACCGGTCATGGCTGCGACCTCACCGCGCCGCTGCAGCGCCTCGAGCAGCTTGAGCTTGTGCTCGGGGCTGGCGCGGGCGAACACGTCGGTCTCGGCGACGACCTGCTCCATGGCGTCGTCGTCGAGCTCGTCGAGCTCCCTGCCCGTCACGGCGCGCGTGCCGTCGCCGATGCCGAGCTGCTGCGCGATCGCGCTGGCGGTGAGCGCGTGGTCGCCGGTGATCATCACGACGCGGATGCCGGCGCGCTGGCACTGCGCCACCGACGCCTTGACCTCTTCGCGCGGCGGGTCGATCAGTGCGACCAGCCCGAGCAGTTCGAGGCCGTGCTCCACCTCGTCCGGGCCGAGCTCCTCGAGCGGCTCCCGCGGTCGTTTCACGGCGACCGCGAGCATGCGGTACGCCTCGGAGGCCAGATCCTGCGACGTCTGGTCCCAACGATCGCGGTCGAGGGGCTCGGCGCTGCCATCCGGGCGCCGCTGTCGGTCGCACATGCCGAACACGCGCTCGGGCGCACCCTTGACGTAGATCACCTGGCCATGCTCGTCCTCGACCAGGCTGGCGGCGTAGCGCAGGTCGGACTCGAACGGCAGGCGGTCGACGCGCGTGAGGGCGCGCAGCTCGTCGCGACCGATGCCGAGCTTCTCCGCCAACACGACCACGGCGCCATCGGTGGGGTCGCCGGAGAGCAGCCGCGTCCCGTCGTCGTTGTCGCGGAACTCGGCCTCGGCGGTCAGGGCGGCAGCCAGGGCGAGTTCATGGAGCTGCTCGTCGTCCCCGGCGCTCGCCCCATCGGCGTCCGTGACCTCACCGACCGGTGCGTACCCCTCGCCCGCGACGTCGAACGTCGCGCCCGCCATCACGGCGCGCCGCACCGTCATCTCGTTCTTGGTGAGTGTGCCGGTCTTGTCGGAGCAGATCACCGTGACCGATCCGAGCGTCTCGACGGCCGGCAGCCGCCTGACGATCGCGCGCTGCCGCGCCATGCGCTGCACGCCGAGCGCGAGGATGATCGTGATCACGGCGGGCAGGCCTTCCGGGATCGCCGCGACGGCGAAGCCGATGACGGTGAGGAAGATCTCGTCGAGCGAGTAGCCGCGCACCAGGATGCCGAAGCCGAACAGGAGCGCGCCGACGGCCAAGATGGCGTAGGCGAGGATGCGCGAGAAGCCGTCGATGGCCGTCAGGAACGGCGTCTTGAGCTGAGTGACCTGGGAGACCATCTCGCCGATGCGGCCCACCTCGGTCGTACTGGCGGTGGCCACGACGAGGCCGTGGCCGGCGCCGGAGGTGATGGTGGTACCAGCGAACAGCATCGACGTCCGGTCGCCCAGCGAGGCATCCTCGTCGACCGCCGTGCGGGCCTTCGTCACGGGCACCGACTCACCCGTCAGGGCGGCCTCTTCGGCGCGGAGGTTGTGCGCCTCCAGCAGCCGCACGTCGGCGGGCACCCGGTCGCCGGACTCGACCAGCACGACGTCGCCTGGCACGAGGTCCTCGGCCGACACCGTCACGCGGTGACCATCGCGCAGCGCGACGGCTTGCAGCGCGAGCATGGAGCGCAAGGCGTCGAGCGCTGCCTCGGCCTTGCCTTCCTGGACGTAGCCGATGATGGCGTTGATCAAGACGACCGCCAGGATCACGCCGGTCTCGATCCAGTCCGCCAGCGCAGCGGTGACGACGGCTGCGGCGAGCAGCACGTAGATCAGCAGGTTGTTGAACTGCCGCAGGAAGCGTCGCCACGCCGGAACGGGTGGCTCCTCGGGCAGGCGATTGGGGCCGACCTCCTCGAGCCGCCGTGCTGCGACCTCGGCACTCAACCCGTCGCGGTCGCTCTCGAGCGAGGAGAGCGCATCCTCCACGCTCAGGGCGTGCCACGGCCGCGCTTCGGTCGGCGTCGCCTCCGCGGCGGACTGGGATGGAGGTGTGGGCATGTCGCTTCCCTTCTGGAAGATCGCGAAGACGCGAGGCTGACCCATCGTACCGAGACAGAGCGGGTCGGTTGACCCGGTCGTCCCGAAACGACCGATGCGCAGCGCGCGTGGCACGGGGTCGGTTGCGCTACCGTGGGTGCCATGGGGCAGCGGTCGTATGCACGCTGGTGCCGGTCGACGTGGACCTGAGGCGCGCGTGATGGTGCGGGAGCAGTCTGGCGCCGCGGAGCGTCTCCGCGTGCGCGAGCTCGGCGTGGCGCCAGGCGTTCTGGCGACGGGCACGCTGAACGCCATCACCGACGTCGCCGGGGTGCGGGTCGGCCACGTGACGCTGTGGCAGGGCGAGGGTACGCGCACGGGCGTGACGGTCGTCATGCCCCACCTGGGGGACTCCTTCGACGAGCGCGTGCCGGCGGGCCTCTTCGTCGCGAACGGCTACGGCAAGCTGATGGGCTCGACGCAGGTGTGTGAGCTCGGCGAGCTCGAGACGCCGGTGGTGCTGACCAACACCCTCAGCGTCCCGGAGGCCGCCGCTGGACTGATCGACTGGGTCCTCACGCGACCGGGCCATGGCGACGTTCGCTCGTTGAACCCGTTCGTGGGGGAGACCAATGACGGCGTCTTGAACGACATCCGCGCCCGCGCCGTGCGCCCGGAGCACGTCACCGAGGCGATCGAGGCCGCGACGGCCGGGCCGGTCGCCGAGGGGTGCGTCGGCGCCGGCACCGGCACCGTGGCGTTCGGTTGGAAGGCGGGCATCGGCACGAGTTCACGGGTGCTGCCGCGCGCGTTGGGAGGGGCCACCGTCGGCGTGCTCGTGCAGGCCAACCACGGGGGCGTGCTCGAAGTCGATGGCGTCCGTGTGGGAGAGCGACTGGGCCGCCACGACCTGCACCGCGAGCTGGACCGTGGCGATGCCGATGGCTCGGTGATGGTGGTGATCGCCACCGATGCCCCGCTGTCGGATCGCAACCTGCGCCGTCTGGCCGTTCGTGCGGCAGCGGGCCTGGCGCGCACCGGCGCGTCGTTCGCGCACGGCTCGGGTGACTACGCGCTGGCGTTCTCGACCGCGCCCGAGGTGCGCCGGCACGATCGCGGTCGTGCCCCGGAGGCGGCTGCGCCGTGGCCGAACGAGCGCCTCTCACCACTTTCCCAGGCCGTGCTCGAGGCGACCGAAGAGGCCGTACTCAACGCGCTCACACAGGCCGTCACCGTGCGTGGTTGGCGGGGCCGCGTGGTGGAGGCGCTGCCGCTCGACGCGTTGCGGACGATGCTCGCCGACAGGCCGGCAGCGACCGGCGCGCGTTGACGCGCACACCGGTCCGAACACAGGCGACGTAGCCCGCCCCCGCGGCGCGCTTGAATGCCCTCATGGCACCCGAACCCGACGCCGCGCCGCTCACCGCCTTCCTCGCCGAGCGCTTCCGCGACCACGAGGCCTGTACACGCTGCCCACCGACGCGCGTGGTGGCCGCGTGGTTCGACGAACTGCTCGGGCTCGTCGTGCCGGAGCGCGCCGAGCGCCGATACGGCGACGAGGCGGAGCTCGCAGTGCACTTCGCCGACCTGCGCGTGCGCCTCGCGAAGCTCATCGCCGTCGCCGCGCCACACGATGCGATCGACGCCGCGGGATGCGCCGAGCGCTTCATGGCCGGCGTACCGGAGCTGCACGCGCACGTCGACGAGGACGTAAGGGCCATCGAGGCCGGCGACCCCGCGGCGGTGTCGCGCAGCGAGGTCGCGCGCACCTACCCCGGCGTCTTCGCCATCGCGGCGTACCGTGTGGCACACGCGCTGCACGTGCTCGGCGTCGCCCTCGTGCCGCGCATCCTGAGCGCCTACGCGCACGGCGCGACCGGGATCGACATCCACCCGGCCGCGCGCATCGGGCGGAGCTTCTGCATCGACCACGGCACCGGCGTGGTGATCGGCGCGACGAGCGTGATCGGCGACCGCGTCAAGCTCTACCAGGGCGTGACGCTCGGCGGCCTGTCGGTCCGCAAGCAAGACGCCGCCGTCAAGCGCCACCCGACCATCGAAGACGACGTCGTCGTCTACGCAGGCGCGACCATCCTCGGTGGCGATACCGTCATCGGCCGTGGCAGCGTCGTTGGTGGCAACGTCTGGCTCACTCGCAGCGTGCCGCCCGGGACACGCGTGACCTATCGCGTCGCGGTCGACCGCGAGGGCCTGGGCACCGAGGTGATCAGCGTGTCGGGCGGCGCCTGATGCGGTTGGTCGACCTGATCGGCAACACGCCGCTGGTGCGGCTCACACGGTTGGGCGCGCCGCCCGGCGTGGAGCTGTTGGGGAAGCTCGAGGGCCAGAACCCCGGCGGCAGCGTGAAGGACCGCGCGGCGTACGGGATGATCCATGCCGCCCTCGAGCGTGGCCGTATCGCACCCGGCGACCTGCTGATCGAGGCGACGAGCGGCAACACCGGCATCGCCCTGGCCATGGTGGCCGCCTCGCTGGGCGTGCGCTTGCGCATCCTCATGCCCGACGACGCCACGGTCGAGCGTGTCAAGACCATGCGCGCGTTCGGCGCCGACGTGGTGTTGACGCCCGCGGAGCGCACGATCGAGCACTCGCGTGCGCTGGCCGAGGCCATGGTGGAGGCGGGGGAGGGCGTGATGCTCGATCAGTTCGCGAACCCGGACAACCCCGCCGCCCACGAGCGCACCACCGGTCCGGAGATCTGGCGCGACACCGGCGGGCGCGTGACGCACTTCGTCTCGTCCATGGGCACCACGGGGACCATCATGGGCGTATCGCGAGCGCTCAAGGCATGCAATCCGGCCGTGACGATCGTGGGCGTGCAGCCCACCGAGGGATCGAGCATCCCGGGCATCCGGCGTTGGTCGCCGGCGTTCACGCCCCGCATCTTCGAGCCCGCGCGGGTCGATCGCATCGAGGACGTCAGCGCGGCCGAGGCCGTGGCGACGACCCGCCGCCTGGCGCGCGACGAGGGCGTGTTCGGCGGCATGAGCAGCGGCGGCGCCGTCACCGCCGCGTTGCGCGTGGCTGGCGAGCTCGACGAGGGCGTCGTCGTGGTGATCGTCTGTGACCGCGGCGACCGCTACCTGAGCTCGACCCTGTTCGACGACGTGGCCGACACGCGCTGAGCGCGGAGGCCAGGCACGCGTCGCATGAAGCGGTTCAGCGAGCGGGTACGAGGCGGTTGATCTCGAGCTCGAACACGCCGTCGCCGGCGGAGTCGACGAAGTACGGCTGCACCATGATCACGTAGCGTCCAGGTGCCAACAGCAGCGCGAGCGCCGAGTCGGTGGTGTAGCCGTCGCCGAGCGGCGCGTCGTCGTTGTACGCAAGGCTGTAGCCGTACGGATCGAACAGCTCGAGGGTGGTGTCGAAGCTGGTCGAACGTGCCTCGATGCCGATCACGGCCGACTCGCTCAGCTCGAAGGCGAAGTGTGCCACCGAGCTCGCACCATCGAGCGTCGCAACCGTGCGGCTCGGAACCGCGAGGTCGTCCTGGGCGGCGCGCACACCACCGTCACGGCGAACGACGGTGTAAGGACCGAGGTCCCACGCGCCGTAGCCGCTGATCACGACCACGTACGTGCCGGTCTCGGGCAGCGTCGTGCGGATGGCCGAATCGGTGCCCATGCCGACGGGGTCGTCGTCGTTGAACTCCCACAGCGTGCCGTCGGGAGCGTAGAGCGACAGGTAGGTGTCGAAGGCGTTGCTCGTCGCGAGCAGCTCGACGTACTCGCCGGCCTCACCGCGCAGCGTGAGCACGTCGAGGTACGAGCCGTCCTTGAAGTTGCGACCGCTCGTGTCGGTCAGGACACCGATGACTGGAACGTGGGGTTCGAGCCGGGGCGCGGCCGAGAGGTAGTAGATCGGGCTGGTGACGGGCTGCTGCGCCGAGGCGACGGCCACGATCAGCAGCGTGACGAGCACGAGGACGTTCCGCATGGGACGCTCCTTCTGGAGGGGGTGCCCGCCGCCTGTGCGACGTCCCTCGACCCCTTCAGGCTACGACGTCCGTCGCGTCGCGCGCCGTGATCGCCGTCGCTCGATCGATGCGTGCATGCGCGTCAGGGGCGCCCGTATCGGCGGTACTCGGCCGCGAAACCCGAGCGCATCTCGGCCTCTCGATCCAGCACCTCGCGCACCTTGGGCAGCAGGGCCCGGGCCTCGTCCTCGGACAGCACGCACACGCCGTTGTCGTCCGCCACGATGAGGTCGCCAGGCGACACCACCACCCCGCCGCACACGATCGGCCGCTGGATCTCGCCGTCGACGTCGAGGCGCTTGCCGACGAGCGGCGAGACGGTGCGCGTGAAGATCGGGTAGCCCATGCGCCGCAGCTCGACGACGTCGGTGACGGCACCGTCGATGACGAAGCCGGCGTGGCCGGCGCGGATCGAGTGCAGCGCCCGGAACTCGCCCAGGCACGCATGTTCGCGCTCGCCCACCTGGTCGACGACGATCACGTCGCCGCTCTGGGCGACGTCGGCGATGCCACGAAGAGCCGAAAGGTCGAGGTGGGGAGCGCGCACGGTCACCGCCGGTCCAACCAGCATCGTGCCGTGCAGCAGCGGCTTCAACCCGTGGTCCATGAAGCGGAGCTTGTGCCAATGCCCGAGGATCGAGGGGGACACCCCACGGTAGGCCTCGACGAGCTCTGGATCGATGCGGCGCACGCTGTGCATGTGGGTCTCCTCGGGCGCGTCAGGCGCGCAGGGTCGGGTCGAGCACGTCGCGCAGGCCGTCTCCGAGGAGGTTGAAGCCCAGCACGGCGAGGGTGATGGCGATGCCCGGAGCGAACGCCATCCACGGGTCGAGGCGCAGGTAGAGCTGCGCCTGCGAGAGCATGCTGCCCCACTCCGCGGTGGGCGGCTGGACGCCCAGCCCCAGGAACGAGAGCCCCGCGGCCACGAGCATGGTCACGCCGATGCGCAGCGTCGCGTAGACGATCACGGGGGCGATCACGGCGGGGAGCAGATGACCGAACATGATGCGCGCGTGTCCTGCGCCCAAGCCGCGGGCGGCCTCGACGAACACGCGCTCCTTGGCGCCGAGCACCGAGCCACGCACCAGCCGCGCGAAGATCGGCACGCCGAACACCGCCGACGCGATGATCACCGGCCCCACACCCGGTCCCGTGATCGCGATCAGGCCGATGGCGAGGAGCAAGCCAGGGAACGCCAACAGCACGTCGACCAACCGCATCGACACGGCGTCGACCCAGCGCCCGGCGTAGCCGGACCACAGGCCCCAGACACCTCCGACGAGCGCACCGAGCAGCGTCGCGGCGACGCCGATGCCGATCGAGGTCCGTGCGCCGGTGAGCACCCGCGAGAACGTGTCGCGGCCGAACTGGTCGGTGCCGAGCCAATGCTCGGCGCTCGGCGCCTGATTGAGCTTCAGGTAGTTCTGTCGATCGGCGTCGAAGGGTGTCAGATACGGTCCGACGACGGCGAGGGCGACGAACAGGAGCGACAGGAACAGCCCGAGGGTTCCGCTGGGGTGCCGCAGCAGTCGGCGCAACGCGTTGCGGCGCCGCGGCGCGACGCGCGCGACCGCGCTCGTTTCGTTCGAGGCGTCAGCCATAGCTGATCCTCGGATCGACGGCCGCGTAGAGGACGTCCGCCAGGAGGTTGATGAGCACGAACTGCACCGAGAACACGAGCATCAGCGCTTGGATCACCGGATAGTCGCGCGCCTCGATCGACTGGATCAACAGCCAGCCGAGGCCGGGGAAATTGAAGACGGTCTCGACGATCACCGCGCCGGAGAGGAGGAACCCGAACTGCAGTCCCGTGATCGTGATCACCGGGATGAGTGCGTTCTTGAGGACGTGCTTGCGCAACACCGTGCGTGGGTGGATGCCCTTCGCCCGGGCGGTGCGGACGAAGTCCTCACCCATCACCTCGAGCAGGCTCGAGCGGGTGAAGCGCGCGACGGTGCCGATGGCGCCGGCGGCGAGCGTGACGGCCGGCAGCACCATGCCCGACCAGGTGAGGCTGCCCGCGACGGGGAAGAGGCGCCACTGCACCGCGAAGACGTAGATCAGCAGGATGCCGACGAAGAACGAGGGTGCGCTGATGCCGAGGATCGAGCCGATCGTGACGCCCAGGTCGGTGAGCGAGCCGCGCTGCACGGCGGCGATCACGCCCAAGGCGATGCCGACGATCATCGCCAGTGCGATCGCGATCAGCGAGAGGGCCAGTGTGGCGCGGAAGTGGCGCTCGAGCAGTTCGGTGATCGGGCGATCGGAGCGGAACGAGCGGCCGAGCTCTCCCCGCACCAGCGACCCCAGGTACAGCCCGAACTGCGCCGGGACGCTGCGGTCGAGACCGAAGCGCTCGCGCACCGCGGCGACCTCGCTGGCGCTGGCGTCGAGGCCGGCGTAGAGCCGCGCGGGGTCGCCGGGGAGGGCACGGACGAACAGGAACATGAGGATGGCGACCCCGAGGAGCGTCGGGATCGCTTGCACGAGGCGGCGCAGCAGGTACAGGAGCAGCATGGGCGGGGTGCCCGGGACCGCCCCGAGCGGGTGGGCGGTCCCGGGCCGGGCGTCAGACGGTCAGGGGAGCGCGATCCGGCGTGAGTCGATCTGCTTGTTGGGGTAGTACGCGATGCCGGTCACGCCGGCGCGGAGGCCGGTGATGTTGTCGGGCGAGTAGAGGAAGACCCACGGCGCCTCCTCGTGCACGATGCTCTGCGCCTGCGCGTAGATCGCCGCGCGTTCGTCGGGGTCGCCGGTCGCGACCCCGGCCGCCAGGAGTTCTTCGAACGCGGCGTTCTCGAAGAAGCTCCAGTTGTTCGCCGCAGGCGGCCAGGAGGCTCGGGCGAAGGAGATCTCGAGCGTGCGGGCCGCGTCGCCCGTAGCGCTCGCGGCGCCGACGAGACCGGCCTCGAAGGTCGTCGTCTCCAGCGGCTGGAAGATCTGCTCGACCAGGGCTCCGCGCTCGGTCGGGTTGAGCGTCATGCGCACGCCGACGTCGGCGAACATCTGCTGCAAGACCGTGCCGGCGGTCTCGTACTCCGTACCCGTGAAGGTCAGGACGCCGAACGACAGCGTCTCGCCGCCGGGCCCGTAGCCGGCCTCGGTGAGGAGTTCGATGGCGCGCTCGGGGTCGTATGGGTACGGCCCCACGGGCGTGTGTCCGAAGACCGGCGACGGCATGGCCGATGTCATCGGCGTGGCGTAACCGCGGAACACCACGATCGCGAGCTGGTCCTTGTCGACGGCGTAGTTGAGCGCCTGGCGGACGCGGACGTCGTCGAACGGTGGCCGCTGCGTGTTCATCTGGAACGTGCGCGCGAACGTCGACGCCGTGACCTGGACCTCGAGCGCCGGATTGGACGCGACGCTGTCGACGAGCGCGGGCGGGATCTCCTCGGCCCAGTCGAGTTCACCGGCCTCGAGCATCGCCACGCGCGTCGCGGCGTTGTTGACGACGAGGAAACGGATGGCATCGACGTTGGCGGGGTCGCCCCAGTAGCCGTCGAAGCGCTCGACCACCACGTACTCGCCGTCACGCCACTCGCCGAAGCGGAACGGGCCGGTGCCGACGGGGTTGCGCGGCACGTCGCCGTCGAGCGCGGCGGGACTGGCGATGTAGGCGTTCGAGAGCGCGAGGTTGAAGATGAACGCGCCGTTCGGGGCCGCCAGCCGGAGCGTGACCTCCATCGGACCGGTCGCCTCCCATTGCGCCAGGCCGCCGAGGGTGCTGCGCCCGCGGGCACCGATCGGGTTGTCGGCGTCCATCATCCAGTCGAGGTAGGCGACGACGGCTTCCGCATCGAGCGCCGTGCCGTCGTGGAACACGACCCCCTCACGGAGCTGGAACACCAGTTCCGTCGCGTCGTCGGAGATCGTCCACTCGATCGCGAGCTCGGGCACGAGGTCGAAGTCGAGATCGAA
>SLSM01000072.1 GCA_007130445.1 Trueperaceae bacterium
CTGGCGCACCTTCGAACAGATCTTCGACACCGCCTACGAGCGCCTCACCGCCCTCGGCGATCAGCCCGTCTGGTTCGCCGAGATCGCCAGCAGCGAAGAAGGCGGCGACAAGGCCGCCTGGGTCCGCGACATGTTCGCCAGCGAAGCGTTCGGTCGCCTGCAGGCGATCGTCTGGTTCGACGAGCACAAGGAGGCCGATTGGCGGATCACCTCCTCACCCGCCTCGGAGGCCGCCTTCCGCGAGGCTCTGGCGTCGCCGGACGTGACGCTGGCGGCACGCTGAGCCGCCGGCACGACGCCCCGCACGGTCGTGCCACGGACGGTGTACCCTCCTGCGCAAGGGGGGTGCTGCGATGGCTGCAGGTGTGTTCGAGGGGCTCGATACGGTGATCGTACGTGTCCGTGACGTCGACGCGGCCGCTGCCTGGTACCGCGAGAAGCTCGAGCTCGTACCCACGTTCGAGGACCCCGAGGCACGGCTCGTCGTGCTGGACCTCGGCGGCTCCACGAGCCTGACGTTGTGGCAGCTCGCGCGCATCGACGTTCCGCCGGTCCCGGGTGCCGCCACGTCCTATCCGATCTTCTCGGTCCGCGACGTCGAGCGCGTCTGGAACACGCTGCGCGACCGCGGTGTGCTCGTCGAGCCGGTGGTCGAGGGCGGCGGTGTCCGCTGGTTCGAGTTCCGCGACCTCGATGGCAACCGGCTCGAGGCGTGTCAGGCGGTCGCGGGCCCATGACGGCCGGCGCGCCTCCACGTCAACCTCCTCGGCGTGCGACCCGCGTACCGCGGCCGCGGGCTGGCGCGTCGCCTCCTCGATCACCTGCACGTGCGCGCGGCCGCGACCCTGGACGGCCGCGGCGTGTCGCTGGCACCGCGCTTGCGAGCCCTGCCGTGGGCGGTCGGTGGGAGCGTGCTGCTGCGGCGCCTGGGGCTCGACGTGCGACCGAACGACCTCGACCTCGTCACCACCGTCGAGCGCTTCGACGAGGTCGCCGCGGTCCTGGCCGACGCGCTCGGGCCGGGCGATCGGCCGGCGCACGACACGCATCGCAGCCACCGCTTCCTGCGCTTCTCGCTCGGCCAGGGTCCGTGCGTGGACCTGATGGCCGGGGTCCGGGCCCACGAGGGTTCTTCCGTTGACGAGTGGCACCACGATCCGGCCACCGTCACGCACCTCGGCGGGGTGCCGTGGTCGAGCGCCGAGGATTGGGTGACGCTATACTCACTCCTCGGACGGACCGAACGGGCCGAAGCGCTGCGGCGTCACCTCCTCGGGCGGCGCTGAGCGCCGTGCGGGCGACGCCCGCAGGCGCCGGGCGTCAGCCGGCGCCTGCGTCGTGCGCCAGCGCTCGCCCGTGCGCGCGCAGCAGCAACGCGCCGCCCACGAGCAGAGCGATCGTGAACGCCAGCCTGACGGGCAGGAAGGCCCACGTGCCGGCGGGGCTCGCGGCGATCGCGACGAGGGCCGCGGCGAACAGGGCGACCGCGACGACCGCAGCGACCACGAAGGCCCGCAGTCCGATGCGCTGGAGTGCCTGGGCGGTCGGGCTCGGTGCGGTGGTGACGCCCGCGGAGCGCTGGCGCGCGACCGCCGTGAGCAGCAGGAGGGTCAGCGACGCGAGGATCAGCGTCTGGCTGGCCAGCATGCCCAGCGCACCGAGCGCCGTGTTCGCGCTCGACGCGTCCGGAAGCGCCGTCAGGTACGCCCGCATGCCGAGGTAGAGCAGCGCCGCGCTCACGAGGCTGGCGACGGCGAGGCGCCGGTAGAAGCCAGCGGCTCGGGGGAGGAGCGACGTCCCGCCCAGCGGCGCCGTCGGATCGGTCGGCTTCGACGCGCCCGCGGCCAACACGACGGCCCACAAGAACGAGGCGCTGGTGAGCGTGTGTGTGACCAACAAGGCGTGGTCCATGCCGTTCAGTGGAAGGTCCAAGCCGACGACTCCCCTCGACGATCTCGCCTATCGTGGCACACGCGACGCGGGCGGCGTACCGGGCGCCACGTCGCTCGGAGCGCGACACGCGAGCACCGGCGGACGCGCGGCGGGGAAGCTGGAGGCGCCTCAGCGGCAGCGGCGCGTCGCGCAGACCTCGACCTGTGCGTCGTCGCGCCCGTCTTGTACGACCAGGCGCACGATGGCGCGGAACGAAGCGTGCTCGCTCGGTGTGCCGAGCAGGACGTGCGCTGGCCCGTCGTCGCGCGTGAGCGTCACTGGCGCGAAGCCGCCGGACGCGGTCACGTCCTCCAGCGTCAACGCGGCGTAGCGCCCTGGGCAGACGTAGGCGTTCCAGTCGGTTCGGAGGTCGCAACCCGGAGCTGTGAGGAACGTCGTGTTCACGGTGACGGTGCGCCCCGCCGTGCCCGTGACGCTGCCGTCGACGTCGACGAACACGGCGCTGCGGTAGCCGTCGGCCGGCTGATCGGCCTCGGGCGCACGGCTCGCGAGGTGGACGCGGTTCGTGCCGGGGCCGAAGGTGAGGTTCTGGGCCGCGTTGCGCGGACTGACGGCGAACGCCGTGAAGTCGAGGTACGCCAGGGCGGAGGCGGGCCTGACGGCGTCGGGCGCGAACGCCACGAACGTCGAGTCGCGGACGGCGACGTCGCCGTCGTAGAACTCGAAGCCGCGGATCGAGAACGACGGGTCCCAGGGCCGTGGCAGCGCCCTGCCATCGGAACCCGTCGCCTCCCACGAGCGCGGGCTGCCGACGTTCGACGACTCGCCGACGAACGCGACGCCCTCCGCCCAGCTCGCCCGTGACGCGAAGGTCACGCCGATCGCATTGTCTGCCAGGACCCCACCGCGCAAGACGGCGTGGTCGCCCCGGAACCAGGCGGCAGCGCGGCGGTGCTTGAAGGCGACGAAGTCCTCGAACACCGCCGGCACGGGGGGCGACGCGGGGTCCGCGGGCACGGAGCGCGGTCGGTACCAGGTCGGCGGCACGCCGCTCAGGTCGGCGCTGGGGCCGTTGTCGACGTGCAGGCCGACGGAGCCGTTGGAGTGCGCGACGTTGGCGACGAAGCGTCCGAGCGGCGTACGGCGCGGCCACACGTTCGCGTCGTCGAACAGGTCGTACGACGGCCCCGTCGGATGCTCGGGCAGCGCGTACCAGAACCCGGTGCCTTGGGAGCTCGCCGCGACGTTGCCGATGACCACGTTGTCGGGGTTCGTGATCCAGAACGCCGCGGGCCCGAGATGGTGCCGATCGGATGCCAGCAGCGCAGCCTCGTGCGTGGGGCGGCGGATCATGAGCGCGACGTTGCGGTAGAGGACGTTGCCGCGCTCCACCCCGTCCTCGATGAAGAAGCAGTGGCCTTGCGCGTCGTACGCGACCACGTCCTCCACCCACACACCGTTGGTCCCGTGGATCGTGACGCAGCGGTTGAACGAGCCGTGGACGCTGGAGCGCGTCATCGCGCTCTGCGCACCCTGGTCGCCCATCAGGTGCCAGTGCACCGGGTAGCGACCGAGCAGGCCGAGTTGGCCCATCCGCCGCAGTTCGACGCCGTGGAGGTGCACGCGGCTGGCGCCCATCGCCATGACGTGCCCGCCGAAGCCGAACCGGTCGCCGGCCGCGTCTGCGCTCGCCGGGTCGCCCTCGATCACGACGCGCCGGGTGAGCCGCACGACCTCGGCACGCGCGTCGACGCGGACGCCGGCCACCGTCTCGGCCTCGCCGACGTGATGGAAACCGAGCGGGCGGTCGAGCGTGAGTCGCGTGCCCTCGACCGCCACGAGCATGCGCTCCTCGACCTGGCGATCTCGGGCATCGGGGCTGCCCGACGCCCCCTCCCAGGCCTCGAAGTCGGTCGACGCGACGACCACGGTGTCGCCCGGAGCCCACCCGGTCGCGTCCTCCACGTGGAGCACGGCCTCGCCGGGTCGGGCGTGGGTCGTCAGGCGCGTCCAACTCGGACCCGGCGCGGACCCGTGCAGCGCGAGCACGCCGTCCATCACGCCCAGCACCGAGGTCCCCATGCCGTGGACGTCGTCGGACCCCGGAGCGCCGTCGAGCGTGATGATCGCAACGTGCGTGAAGGGGTCTGCGGCGCTGCCGACGTAGAGGCCGCCATGCACCATGATCGAGGCCGAGCGCAGCTCGAGGTCGCGGCGGTCGAACACCAGGTCGCCCATCACCATCAGGCCGCCTAGCGGCGGGGGCGAGACGTCGAGTAGCACGACGTCACCCGACGCGATGGTGACCACGTCGCCGGCGCTCGGCACGCTGCCGCCGGGCCAGCGCGCCGCGTCGGACCACGTGCGCGTAGGCGCGGGCGGCGGTGGGCTGGGAGCCGGTCCGCCCGGCGGGGTCGGGAGGGACGCGACGGCGGGCACGGCGACGCTGCAGGCGGCCAGCGCCGCAACGGCCAGCACGGCGACGAGGGCGGCGGTCAGCGATCGCCGGCGGTGGTGTCGTTGCGGCACGCGGTGCTTCGCTTCCGACGAGGCTGGCCGATCCACAGACGTCGAGCGTAGGTGTCGAGCGGGCCCGCGGCGTGGGGCATCGGCCACATGCGGGATCGCGGTCGAACGCGTTCGTTACACTTCGAGCATGCACGCCGACCTCACGACGGCCATCACCGAGCACGCGCGCGCCACCGAGCGCTGGCTCGGGTCGGTCGAGGCCGTCTCGCCGCAGCAGGCTGGCTGGCGACCCGGGCCCGAGCGCTGGTCGCTCGCGCAGTGCCTCGACCACGTGACCATCACCACCTCGCCGCCGCGATCCGCGCACGGAGCGCCGCCAGGCGTCACGTCCCTAGCAGCGGTCGCGACGGCGGCGCTAGCCTGACCGGACCACGCCGAGAGAGAGGAGGCCCGCGATGACGCGTCGACGCAGCTGGGCCGAACCCTGGAAGATCAAGGTCGTCGAGCCGATCCGCATGACCACGCGAGGTGAGCGCGAGGCCGCCATCCGTGAGGCCGGATACAACACCTTCCTCCTGCGCTCCGACGAGTGCTACATCGATCTGCTCACCGACTCTGGCACCAGCGCGATGTCGGACCGGCAGTGGGCGGGCATGATGCTCGGCGACGAGTCGTACGCCGGCTCGCGCAACTTCTACGCGCTCCAAGACGCAGTGCGGACGTACTACGGCTACGAGCACCTGATTCCTGCGCATCAGGGACGCGGAGCCGAGCACATCCTCTCGCAGGTGGTGATCAGTGACGGCGACTTCATCCCCGGCAACATGTACTTCACCACCACGCGCCTCCACCAGGAGCTCGCCGGCGGGACCTTCCGCGACGTCATCATCGACGAGGCGCATGACCCGGCCAGCGAGCACCCGTTCAAGGGCGACGTCGACATGGACAAGCTTCGCGCGCTCGTCCACGAGGTCGGCGCCGACCGCGTGCCGTACATCACGGTCGGCGTGACGGTGAACCTGGCCGGCGGGCAGCCCGTGAGCATGGCCAACCTGCGCGAGGTGGCGGCGTACTGCCGTGAGCACGGCATCCTGGTGATCCTCGACGCCACGCGCGCCGTGGAGAACGCCTTCTTCATCCAGCAGCGCGAGGACGGCTACGCCCAGAAGAGCGTCGCGCGCATCCTGCGCGAGATGTGCGACCTGTCCGACGGCGCCACCATGTCGGGCAAGAAGGACAGCCTCGTCAACATCGGTGGCTGGCTCGGCGTACGCGATCCGCGCATCGCCGCGCGCGCCCGCAACCTGGTGGTCGTCTACGAGGGGCTGCACACCTACGGTGGGATGGCGGGGCGCGACATGGAGGCGATGGCGCGAGGGATCGTGGAGTCCGTCGACGACGACCACATCAAGGCGCGCATCGGTCAGGTCGAGTACTTGGGGCGCGCGCTGATCGACGGCGGGGTCCCCATCGTCCGGCCGATCGGCGGCCACGCCGTCTTCCTCGACGCCGCAGCGATGCTCCCGAACCTGCCGCGCGACGCGTTCCCGGCGCAGGCGCTGGCTGCGGCGCTGTACGTCGAGTCGGGCATCCGCTCGATGGAGCGGGGCGCCGTCTCGGCGGGCCGCGACCCGACGACCGGCGAGCACCGCTTCCCCGCACTCGAGCTCGTGCGACTCACCATCCCGCGGCGCGTCTACACGCAGGCACACATGGACGTGGTGGCCGAGAGCGTGCTCGAGGTGCTCGAGCAGCGCGACCGCATGCGCGGCCTCGCGTTCTCGTACGAGCCCGAGCATCTGCGGTTCTTCCAGGCCCGCTTCGAGACGGTCGGAGGCGACGGCATCTTCGCCTGAGCGCGACGGGACCGGGGCCCGACCGCGACACCGGCGCGCGCCTGCACCACGAACGGGCGGCCGGCCTCAGTCGGCGAGCGGCTCGAAGCGCGCGGTGAAGTGCCGCAGGGCCGGCGGAGCGTCGGTGATGCGGTACCCGCGCAGGTGGCCCGAGCGCTCGGCCACCTCCGAGCAGACCTCGATCACGTAGTCGATGTGGCTCTGCGTGTAGGTTCGCCGCGGGATGGCGAGGCGCACCAGGTCCAGCGCCGCGGGCGTCTCGCTGCCGTCCGGGTGGAGGCCGAACATCACCGTGCCGATCTCGCAGGCACGGATCCCACCGGCCTCGTACAGCGCCACGGCGACGGCCTGCCCCGGGTAGGCGAGCGGCGGCACGTGCGGCAGCAGCGCACGCGCATCGATGTAGACCGCGTGCCCGCCGACCGGGCGCATGACGGGGACGCCCGCGCGGTGCAGGCCGTCGCCCAGGTATGCCGTCGAGCGCACGCGGTAGCGCAGATAGTCGTGCTGCACGACCTCGCTGAGCCCTTGCGCGATGGCGTCGAGGTCGCGCCCGGCCAGGCCGCCGTAGGTGGGGAAGCCCTCGGTCAGGATGAGCAGATTGCGGCAGCGGGCCGCCAGTTCGTCGTCGCGCACGGCCAGCCAGCCGCCGATGTTGGCCAGCCCGTCCTTCTTCGCGCTCATGGTCATGCCGTCGGCGAGCGCGGCGATGTCGCGCACGATGTCGGCCACCTCGCGACCCGCCTGGCCGCTCTCGCGCTCGCGGATGAACCAGGCGTTCTCGGCGAAGCGGCAGGCGTCGAGGAAGAGCGGCACGCCGAAGCGGTCGCACAGCGAGCGCACGCCGCGGAGGTTCTCGAGCGAGACCGGCTGACCTCCACCGGAGTTGTTGGTGATCGTCACGAAGACGGCGGGCACGTCGACGGCGTGGCGCCCCAAGAACGCCTCCAGGCGATCGAGGTCCATGTTGCCCTTGAACGGGTGCTCGAGCGCGGGGTCGAGGCCCTCGCGGATCACCAGGTCGACGGCCTCCGCCCCGGTGGCCTCGACGTTGGCGCGGGTGGTGTCGAAGTGCGTGTTGTTCGGCACCTTCTTGCCCGGCCCTCCGATGGCCGTCATGAGGATCTTCTCGGCGGCGCGCCCCTGGTGCGTCGGGATCACGTGGTCGAGCGGGAACAGCGCCTTCACGGCGGCCTCGAAGCGGTACCACGACGGGCTGCCGGCGTAGGCCTCGTCGCCGCGCTGGATACCGGCCCACTGTTCGCTCGACATGGCGCCCGTGCCGGAGTCGGTGAGGAGGTCGATCAGGACGTCGTCGCTGCGCAACGAGAAGAGGTTGTAGCCGGCGGCCGCGATCGCGGCGCGGCGCTCGGCCTCGGTCGTCATGCGCAACGGTTCGACCGAGTGGATGCGGAACGGTTCGATGATCGTGCGTGGGGACATGTCGCGAGTATCGCGCGTGGGGAGGCGCGCGGCCAAGGGCGGCGCGGTCGCACGGGGCACCCGCGTCCGTGCGAACCTGGCTGCAGCGGGTGCCGGGTCGCTCAGACGCACCCGCCAGAAGCGAGGCCCGATGCGAGCGCTCGTCGCACGGCTGCTGCCAGCCGTACCCGATCGATTCGATGGACCGCCGTGGACACGGTGGTTCGCTGTCGCATACCTGGTGATCGTCACGGCGCGCAGCCTCGTGCATCTCGTCGCCCCGGACGGCGGCGCGCAGTCGATCGCGACCGTCGACGTGTCGGTGACCGGCGGCGCCAACATCGTGGCGATGTTCGGTCAGTGGGGGGCGATCCAGCTGCTGCTCGCGCTCCTGCTGTGGACGCTGCTGCTGCGGTATCGGGGCTTCGTGCCGCTCGTGCTGCTGGTGTTCCTCGTCGAGCCCGTCGTGCGAGACGTCGCCGCCCGGCTGAAGCCGCTGGAGACCGTCGGCACGGCGCCGGGCGCGGCGCTCAACTGGCTCGTCGTGCCAGTGCTCGCCGTGGTCCTGTGGCTGTCGCTCGGGCCCTGGCGCCGTCGTGGCGAAGCCGACGGGGTGGGCTGACGCAGTCGACCCCGCGCGGTCGCGCTAGTCTCGGCGCATGCTCAGGTTCGGATGGTTCACCGTCGTCGCGGTCCTCCTCGTCGCCAGCGGCTGCGCGCCGAGCGTCTTCGACCAGCCCTATCCCGTCGAACCCGTCGAACTGCCGCGCGACGACGCCGCGCACCAGGCGCCGATCGAGTGGTGGTACTGGGTCGGGCACCTGGAGGCGGAGGACGGGGCGCGCCACGCCTTCCAGCTGACCTTCTTCAAGGCGTACCCGCCGCCCGGCGTGCTCCTGGGCGTGGTGCCGGCTACCTGGCTGATCGACGTCGGCCACGTCGCGCACACCGCGGTGGCCGACGTCGACGCACGGCGTCACGTGATGAGCCAACGATTCGACGCGTACTACCAGGCCGGCGCTTCGGCGTCCGACCTCGACGTGTTCGTCGGCGACTGGCGCGCGTCGCGCGCCGCGGACGGCGTCGGCCACCAGCTCACCTTCACCTCCGGCGGCTACGCGCTCGACCTGGTGCTCACGCCGCTCAAGCCGCCATCGCTGCACGGCGACCCGCCCGGCATCCAGACGATGGGGCCTGGCGGTGTGAGCTACTACGTGTCGAACACCCGCATGGCCGTCCGCGGCGAGCTCCGTGGACCGTGCCTGCTCCCGCGGGCGTGCCCGGCGACGCCCGTGACGGGGCAGGCCTGGTTCGACCACCAGTGGGGCGACTTCCGCATCGACGAGTTCGCCGGCTGGGACTGGTTCGCGCTGCAGTTCGACGACGGCGCCGAGGTGATGCTCTACCTGATCCGGGACGGTGAGGACGGGTACGCCTCGGCCGCAGGCAGCTACGTGAGCGCGGACGGCCGCACGCGCGCGCTCACCGCGGA
>SLSM01000150.1 GCA_007130445.1 Trueperaceae bacterium
GGACGAGGTCTGGAGCGCGAGTTCCGGGCCTCGACCCATACGCGGGAGTAGCTCAGCTGGTAGAGCACTACCTTGCCAAGGTAGATGTCGCCGGTTCGAATCCGGTCTCCCGCTCCAGAGTCCACGGCCGCCCTTCGGGGCGGCCGTTCTGCGTGGTTCCGGCTGCCTGGTGGGGGTCGAGCGAGGTGGGAGCGCCTCGACGGAGGCTGCGCTTGACGGCGGGTAAACGCGCGTTCAATACTATAAACATGTGTTCGGCCGGTGACGAGAGCACCATGGCGCAGGCGATGTTCGAGGGCGATGACCGCTCCACGCCCGCGAGGATCCGCGATGCGGCCCTGGCATGCTTCGCAGAGCGCGGCGTGAAGGCGACGACGGTGCGGCAGATCGCTGAGCGTGCCGGGGTGTCCGCCGCGCTGGTGATCCACCACTTCGGCTCGAAGGAGAGGCTCCGTTCCGCCTGCGACCGCCGGGTGGCGGCGCTCATCCGTGAGCGCAAGACGGCGGTGATGCGTTCGGGCTCCGGCCTCGACCCGTTGGCGGTGCTGCGCGATCAGGCCGGCGACCCGCCCATCCAGCGCTACCTCGCCCGGACCCTGGCCGAGGGCACACCCGAGGTGGCCGCGCTGGTCGACGAGATGGTCGACGACGCCGCGCGTTACGTGAGCGAAGGCATGGAGCGCGGTGTGTTGCGACGCAGCGACGATCCACGCGGAGTGGCCGCCGTGCTGACGCTGTGGTCGCTCGGCGCCATGGTGCTGCACGAGCACGTCGAGCGGGTGCTCGGCGTCGATCTCACCGGGCCTGCCGAGACGCACGCGACCAACCCCGCCTACGTCAGGCCGGCCCTCGAGATCCTGAGCCACGGGCTCGTGATGCCGCACTGGTTCGACGCGATCGCGACGGCCAGCGGAGCCGGCGACGACACGCATTCTGGCTCTGGCTCGTCGGCGTCGGAGGAGGACACATGAGCGACACCGTGATCGTGACGCGGGGTCTCGTCAAGGAGTACGGGCGTACCCGGGCCCTCGACGGTCTGGACCTGGAGGTCCGCTCGGGCGAGGTCTTCGGCTTCATCGGGCCGAACGGCGCGGGCAAGTCGACCACCATCCGCGTGCTGCTCGACCTCCTACGGCCCACCGCCGGTGAGGCGCGGGTGTTCGGCGTCACGCCCGCAGCTGGCGGACCCGCGCTCCGGGCGCGGATCGGCTACCTGCCGGGCGAGCTCGCACTGGGTGGACGCGTCAGCGCCGGCGAGCACCTGCACCACCTCGCCTCGCTCCGTGGCGGTCGCGGGCGCGACGCCATCGACACGCTCGCCGAGCGCTTCCGTCTCGACCTCGCGCGGCCGGTCCGTGCGCTCTCCAAGGGCAACAAGCAGAAGGTCGGCGTCATCCAGGCCTTCATGCACGAACCAGACCTCTTGGTCCTCGACGAGCCGACCAGCGGTCTCGATCCGCTGCTGCAGCACGAGTTCATGGCGCTGGTGCGCGAGGCGTCCGCGCGCGGCGCGACCGTCTTCATGTCGTCGCACGTGTTGCGAGAGGTCGAGACGGTCGCCGACCGCGTCGCCGTGATCCGCGATGGCACGACGGTCGATGTCGACTCGGTCACCGGGTTGCGCCGGCGCGCGGGCCAACGCGTCAGTCTGCGGTTCGCCGAGCCTCCCGACGCCGACACGGCCGCTGCCATCGAAGGCGTCGAGCAGGTGCGACTCGACGACCACACGCTGACATGCCTCCTGCACGGCGAACCCGACGAGCTCCTGAAGTGGGCGGCGCGTGGCCGCGTGCTCTCGTGGTCGGCTCGCGATCGCGACCTCGAAGACCTGTTCCTGGACGTCTATCGCAATCGTGGACGCAACGGCGCGGAAGCGGAACACGATGCGCGCTGAAGGTGCGGCAAGCTTCGCGCGTGTCTGGGCCGATCACCGCCGCGGCCTGCCTGGCTGGGGCGCCGCCCTCGCCGGCATCACGCTCATGTACCTGGCCTTCTGGCCGATGATGGGCGCGGACATGCAGGCGATGCTCGATGGCCTACCGGAGGCGCTCATCCGGGCGCTCGGCTACGACCGCATCGGCACCGCTGCAGGCTACCTGGAGGCCGTGATCTACGGCCTGCTCGGGCCCGTGCTGCTGCTCGTGTACGGCATCGGCCTGGGTGGCCGCGTCATCGCCGGTCAGGAGGAGGATGGGACGCTCGAACTCGACCTGGCGGCGCCCGTCGGACGTGCACGACTGTACTGGCAACGGCTCGCGGCCGTCTGGACGTTGATCACGGCACTGGTCGCGATCACCACGCTGGCCGTGCTGGTGAGCGGACCGCTCTTCGGCCTCGGCGTGCCCACGGTGAACGTGCTCGCCGCCAGCCTGGCGATGTGGTTGCTGGTCGGTGGCTTCACGACCATCGCCCTGGCGGTCGGAGCGGCCACGGGGCGCCGCGGCATCGGCGTCGCCGCCGCGGCCGGGCTCGCCACACTGGCGTACGTGTTCCGCAGCGTCGCCGACGCCGTCGGCGTCGACGTACTCGCGACGCTGTCGCCGTTCGCCTGGATGCTCGCGAGCGAACCGCTCGTGAACGGGTTCGATGCGTTCGGGGCGGCGAAACTCGGGCTCCTCAGCGTCGTGGCGGCGCCCCTCGGCGCCTGGCGCTTCGCCCGCCGCGACCTCATGGTGTGAGGAGGCCGGCGGCCCGCACCTCCTCGACCACGCGCGCCACGTCGGGGCTGGTGCCCTCGGTGCGCACCCGCACGACGCCGTCCGCGTCGAGCACGGCGATCAGGTTGCTGTGGTCGAAGTGGCCGTCGCCGCGGCGCTGGTACTGCACGCCGAGCATCGTCGCGAGGGTGCGGATCACGTTCGGGCTGCCCGACAGGAAGCTCCACGCACCCAGGGTCCCGTCGGCGTACCCGCGTTGTGCGGCGTAGGTGCGCATGGCCTCGGGCGTATCGCTCTCCGGGTCGAAGCTGACGGCCAGCACCGGCATCGGCATGCCGAGGTCGGTCTGCAGCGTCCGAGCGCGATGGAGCAGCAGCGGGCACGCGGTCGTGCAGTTGCCGTAGAACATCGTGATCATCACGGGCCGTCCGCGGAAGTCCGCCAGCCGCACGGGGTGTCCGTGCTGGTCGGTCCACGTCGCTGAGAGGTGGTAGAGCGAATCGGTCGCGACGCTCGTCAGGGGGAGCGGCGGGTGGTGGGAGCCGTGGTCGTCGTGGCCATGGGCGGTGTCGGTCCGACCGCTCGCGTGGCCGTGAGCGTCGTCCTGGTCGCCGCCGTCGGCCAGGACGCTGCCGAGGGCGAAGAGGGTCACGAGGGCGACGGTCCAGAAGGTGGCGTGGAACCGTAGGAGCGTCATGGTGTGCCTCCGGCGGCAGACGCGGTCGTTCGGGGTGCCTCGCTCGGCAGGTCCCACACGCACCTGAACCCGAGCGTGCTGGTGCCGCGATCGGCGGCGAAGTTCATCCGGACGATGTGCCGCATCAGCGCGAGCTGATCGGCGAGGCCGTTGCCAGCCATGAGGCGCGCGGCGGCCCCGCACGCGATCCCGAAGGGTGAGCCGTCGTCCGTCCCAGGCAGCACCGTCTCGAAGTCCTCGACCCACTCGAGCACCAGCGTGTGGAGGTCGAAGACGCCGAAGGGGTTCGCTGCACCCAGTCCGACGGGGCGCAGCCCGGCGCCGGGGTTCGAGTACCAGGCGAAGAGCTCGATCGCGCGGGCGTCGTCCCCGCGTATCCCTTGGCCGGCGACGTACTCCCACTCGAACTCGGTCGGGAGTCGCCCGCCGACCCAGTCGCAGTACGACATGGCGGCGTACCAGGTCACGTTCGTGACGGGGACGTCCGGTTTGGCGCTGCGGGCGTCACCGAGCACGGTGTCGCCCGACCAGTGGCGCAGGTACCCGTCGGCCGCGAACACGGCCGGAGCTTGAGAGCGCCGCCACGTCGGGTTCGCCTCGGTGAAGGCGAGGAACGCGGCGTTGGTGACGGGGGTGGGCGCGAGAGCGAACGCTTCGATCGCGACCGTGGGTTCGTCTATCACCAGGATCGTCTCGAACGTGCCCGCCGGGATCGCGATGGCGTCGGCCGGCGGGGCGCCGTGCCGCGCCGCGATCGGGCCGCCCGCGACGGCGGTCGAGAGCGCGAGGCCGGCGAGGATGGCGATGCCCTGGCGCTGCAGTGGACGCATGGTGGGTACCTCTCGTGGGGTCGAGCGCCGCAGGCCGGTGAGGCCCGCAGCGCTCGAGTCTGGGCGGTTGGTGGTTCGTGGGCCGGCGCGCAACACACCGACCGCGCCCGGGGCGCTGCGGTCTGGTCAGTTCGCGGTTCGGGGACCTGCGCGCAGGACGCCGACCGCGCCCTTCTCCTTGTCGGCGAACTCGTGGTCGACGAGGTAGTACTCGCCCGCCTCGGGGACGATGAACTCGACCACCGCGCCCATGCCGGCGCCGAGCAGGACGCTCTGGACGCCGCGCTGGACGTTCTCTGGGCTGCCCTCGTAGTAGACGACGTCGAAGATGGCACCGATCACGTGGAAGGTCGAGGTGAGGCTGGGCCCGGCGTTGAGGACGTAGATGCGAACGCGCTCGCCGGCGTTGGCCTCGAGGGGCTGCTCGGAGAGGATGTTGCGGTGCCCGTTGAAGAGGACCTGGGAGGCCTTCTTGTCGAAGGCGGCCAGGGCGTCGAACTGGTGCAGCCCGGAGCCTCCGTCGGCGAGGTAGAAGTCGGACTGCACGACCACGAACTCGCGGTCGACGCGTTCGTCGGTGGGGAAGCCGTCACGCGGCGAGACGATCACGGCGCCGTACTGACCCATGGCGACGTGCATGAGCACCATCGGCGTGCCGCAGTGGTAGATGTACACGCCCGGGTAGTTGGCGACCCACTCGAACTCGATGGTCTCGCCCGGTGCGATGGAGCGCCACTTGTCGTTGGCCGCGACGGTGCCGGAGTGGAAGTCCATCGAGTGCGGCATCGGCGCGGTGGCGGTGTCGGCGCTCTGGTAGTTCGAGGCGGCGAGTTGCTCGAGGTACGGCGAGGCGCTCGACGGTTCGGTGATCACGACGTGTTCGTCGGAGCGGTTGCGCATGGTGAACACCACGCGGTCGCCTTCCCGGACGTGCAGGACGGGACCGGGGACGGAGCCTCCGTACGTCCAGGCGTTGAAGCGGACGCCCGGTGCGATCTCGATCTCCTGTACGAACGTGTCGATGCGGATCTCGTGGGTGACGTTGCCCTCGTAGTCGAGCGGGGCGATGTGGGGGAGCATCGTGAGGGTATCGCCGACCACGGGCGGACCGTCGTAGTCGTCTTGGTACACCCGGGCCTCGGGCATGCCGAAGATCATGCCGTCGATCTCGTACTCCCCCTCCGCGAACGCGGTGACCGTGAGCAGTGCGGCTGCGAACGTCGTGAGCATGGTGCGGACGGTGTGCGTGTGGCGTGGCATTCGGACCTCCTGGTGTCCCTCGTCCGCCAGGGCGATCCCGGCGCATAAACGTGGACAAGTTGGTCCAAGTATAGGCCCGTCGTATGCCTGTGCTCGGTACGAACGTCCTGGTTCGCCCTCTGGTTCAGGCAGGTGCAGCGTCAGGGTCGGCCGCGAGCGCCTCTGCCGCCCGCGCCAGCCGCTCCGCGACCGCCGCGACCTCGCGCCACGCCTCGGCCACACGCCGGTCGTCCTCGATCGAAGCCCCGCTCCTGGCGACGCCAGCGCGCATCTGCGCACCGGCGCGCTCGATCGTCGGCGCCGCGGTCCCCAGCACCACAGTGGCGGTCGCCGTGCGCTCGCGCAGGCCGCCCAGCGACGACTGCAACTGTGCCAGCGCACCGAGCACGTCGCGGTGAGGGGGTGTGGTGCCCAGGTCGGGTACCGACTCGGTGGTCGTCTCGGCGGCGGTCGACGCCTCGGTCGGCGGCGGCGTCGCACCCGTCGTACCGTTCCCGTCCCGAGCGTCGCGCATCGCCTCGTCGCGTTGCGTCGCGACCTCCAGCAAGAGCGTCTCGAGCGGCGTGTGGATGTTGCGCTCGTGGTTGTGCAGCGAGCGCTCGAACTCGATGTTGACGGTGTCCAGAGCGAGCAGGTGCCGGGCCGCAGCGTCACCGTCGACGTCGAGGCCGAACGCGTACGCGTTCACGAGGTCGCCCGACAGGAAGTGGAGGCGGCCCTTCTGGTCACCCGAACGCACGAGCAGCGAGCACGACTTGCGCTCCAACTTCATCAGCCGGAGCAGCGTGTCGAGCGGCACGTCGCTCATGCGGCCCTTCACGACGTCGGCCTGGGCCTCGAGTACGTGGCGGGCGATCTCGGACGGCGACGTCGGCTTGCGAACGATGCGCAGGATCCCGAGCGACGGTGCGCCATGGCGCACGTCGTCCGGCGCCATCACCGACATGACCACCACCGGCAGGTTCGGGTGATGGTTACGGACGTACGCCAGGAGCTCGAAACCGTCCATCACCGGCATGCTCACGTCGGTGACGAGCACGTCGACAGGACGGGTCCGCAGGGTCTCGATCGCCTCGGCACCGTTGCGTGCCGTCGCCACCGAAAAGCGCTCCAGGTGGCCGGGCAGCGACGCCTCCAGGAGGGCTCGCACGGCGTCGTCGTCGTCGACCACCAACACGGTCTTCGGCGTGTGGGTCACGGCGCCGTTCCGGCCTCGGCGCCCTTGGCGTCCGCCACCGTCGCGCCCTCCGCCGCGAACATGCCGTCGACGCGCCCGAGGATCTCGCGGGCGAGCGCGGCGACGTCGTTCCGGAACGCCTCGAGCTCGCGCCGCCGATGCTCGCGCTGCTCGTTGACCGCGTCGAAGGTCCGTTGGGCCTCCCGGAACGCCTCGACCTCGGCCGCTACGGCCGCGAGCGCTGCGTCTGCTTCGCGGGCCCGGTTCGTGAGCCGCTCCACGGCTCCGAGGAGCGCCGTCACGTGCGGGTCGGTCGCTGTCATCATGATCCCTCCGTCGCGTCGGTCGGTCGGTGTGGTGCTGTGCGCGCCGTCGCCCGCGGCGCCCCGGTTGCCGTTCGGACCGGCCGCCGCGATGGACGAGGACGCCCGCGTCTCGTTCGAGGGCGTCGGCGTTGGTTGGGCGGGCTCCCCGGACAGGTGTGGGCCATCCGCGGCGTCGCCACGCTCGGCGGGATCGCTCCACGCACGCCCTGCTGCGTCCAGAACAGACGATGTGGGATCGGTGGCGTTCGCCTCGCTCGTGACCACCCGGTCCTCGCCGGCTGCACTCGGCTCCGGTGCCTGCGACGTCTCGAGCGCATGCGATGGTTCAGACGGGCTCGCTGCGGCCGTCGGCCCGTTGGGACCGGCCGGCGTCGCGAACTCGATGTGCGCCATCGGCGGAATCGAGCGCTCCGTGCGCTCGCGAACCGCGTCTTGTGTGACCGCGACCTCGATCAGCATCAGCTGCATCGGTGTGTGGATCGTGCGGCGCACGTTGTCGGGCAGGTACTCGAACGCGATCGACGTGTCGTCCCAACCGAGGATGTCGTACGCGGCCGCCTCGCCGTCCGCCCCGAAGTCCTCGGAGAAGGCGTCGATCAGACGACCCGACTGGAACGCGAGACGGCCCTTTCGGCGGCCGGAGGTGACCACCACCGTGCAGCTGCGCCGCTCGGACTCGACCAACTGCAAGACCCCCGATAGGGGAATGCCCTCGACGTGCCCCAGCGCGACGTGCTCGATCGCCTGCAGCAGGGACTCGGCCACGTCCTGGTAGCTCGCCGGTTTGCTGAGCACGCGCAGGCCACCGTACGGCGCCAAGCGCTCGCCGATGTCGCTCGACGCGAGGCCGGACAGCACCACGACCGGCAGCGCGCGCTTGAGGTTGGTGACGTACGCGATCAACGCGAAGCCATCCATCACCGGCATGGCGAGATCGGTGACGAGTGCGTCGACGTGGTGGCTCTCCAGGTGCTCGATCGCTTCGCGTCCGTTGCTGGCTGTCAGCACGTCGAACATGTCGAGGATCGTGCCGATGCCGTGATTGAGCACGTGCAGGGTGCCGTTGTCGTCGTCGACGATCAACACCGTCTTCCGTCCATGCGCGCTCGCTGGCCCAGGCTCGGTCATATGCCATCACAATGCCGACATCTCGCGTCCCGCGCGATGAACAATGCCATTCGTGCAGCGCGCGAGGTCAGGCGACGCGCGGCGCTGCCAGGATGCGCAGCCAGGCGATCATGAGCCAGGCCGTAGCGCTCAGTGGAGCAGCGACGCCGGGCTCGATCCCGGACCAGCCCAGGATCGCCGCCGGTGAGGCGATGACGACGGCCGTGAGGAGCCACACGTCGAGGCCGCGGGGGTCGGCGGCGCGCGCGCCGATCAGGTCGAGCAGGGACGCCGCCGCCAGGGCCAGTGGCACCATCAGCCACGCGTCTGGCACGGCGGGACGCCCGAGTAGCGCGAGCGTCGTGTCGAGCGCGACCGTCGCGATCAGTGCGAGCAACCCGAGGGACCACACGATCGCAAGCGTGCGCGCGCGCACGTCGATGGCGAACCCGGGCCAGCCGGTGCGGCCGGGGTAGAGCTGCACCGCGGCCCACGCGAATGCCAGGCTCGGCACCAGGGCCGACGAGCCGAACGGGCCAGACGGTGGGGTGGCCGCGGCGGCCGAGAGCGCCACCACGGGGACCGCCAGGAGCGACCAGGGCGAGCTTCGCCACGCGCGCACCACGCCGAGCCACGCGAACGCGGCCACGGCCCCGCCTCGCGCCGGTATGGGTGGACGCCAGCGCGGACGCAGCGCCGAGGTGTGCCCGCGCAACGCGGCGCGCGCACGCGACGCGGCGAAGCGCGCACCAGGGTCGGGCGCCGCTCCCGTGACCGCGTCGAGTCCGCGCAGCGTCGCGATCGCCCGCAGCTCCGCCAGCAGTTCGCTCTGCAGCAGCACCACGGCGGGGAGCGTACGCGTGCTCACGGTGATGGTGCGGACGACGAGCGCCGCGACCGCGACGGCGAGGCCGCCGCCAACGCCCGCCGCCGCCCACGGGTCGAGCGACCCGAGCGCCGCGCCGGCGGGGGCGGAGAACGCCAGTGCGCAGCCGGACGCTCCCGTCCAGGCGCACCCCGACGACGCCGTCGCCGCCGCGAGCGCGACGACGGCCACCGCCC
>SLSM01000237.1 GCA_007130445.1 Trueperaceae bacterium
CGCCCGCCGAGCGTGAGCAGCACGAAGCTGCTGATGAGCAGCACCTCGAACCACACGTAGAGGTTGAACAGGTCGCCGGTGAGGAAGGCGCCGTTGATGCCGACCAGCAGGACCTGGAAGAGCGGGTGGAACCCCGAGCGCTCGCGCTCGGGATCGATGTCGCGCAACGCGTACACGGCCGAGGCGAGCGCCATCACGGAAGCGATCAGCACCATGACGGCCGAGAGGTGGTCCGCGACGAACGAGATGCCGAACGGAGCGGCCCAGCCACCGAACTGCACCACTTGGATGCCGCCGGACGACACCTGTGCCATGAGCACCGCGGCGACCACCACCGACGCCACCGTGCTGAGCGTCGCGAGCACGCGCTGAGCGCCTTGGCGATGACGAAGCAGGAGCAGCACCGCTGCACCGAAGAGCGGCACGATGACGGGGGCGACGACGAACAGGTTCATACCTCGTCCTCGTCATCGAGGCGCACGAGGGCGTCGCCGAGCTCATCGGTCTTCACGGTACCGAGACGCTCGTAGACGCGCAGCAAGAGCACCAAGGTGAACACGATCAGGCCGAAGCCGATGACGATCGCGGTCAGCACCACCGCTTGCGGCAGGGCGTTGGCCACCTCACCGGCGGGCGTCGACAGGCCCGCGGGGATGACCGGCGCGGCGCCGCGGGTCAGGCGGCCGGCGGTGAAGATCAACACGTTCACCGAGCCGGACAGGACCAACAGACCGAACACGAAGCGCATCAGGTTGCGCTGCATCATCAGGTACAGGCCACTGGCGAACAAGACACCGACCATGACGGCGAATGGGGCCTCCATGGTCACTGCCCCTCCAGAGCGAACAGCATCGTGAGCACGGTCCCTACGACGACCAGGTACACGCCGACGTCGAAGAGCAGCACGGTGCTGAGCTTGACTTCGGCACTGCCGGGCAGGTCGAAGATCAGCCAGTGCCCGGTCAAGAACGGTGTGCCGAACAGCACCGCGATCAGTCCCGCCGAGACGGCGGCCGTGAGGCCGACGCCGAGCAGCGCCCGCGGCCGCACCCTGACCATGCCGTTGGCCGCCTCGGCGCCGAAGGCCAGCACGTAGAGCGCGACGGCGGCGGCGGCGGTCAGGCCGCCGATGAAGCCGCCGCCCGGCAGGTCGTGCCCACGCAACAGCAGGAACACCGAGAACAGCAACAGGATGGTGATCAGCAGCATCGTGGTCGTCCTGAGGATGAGGCTGTTCATGCGTCGCCTCCGTCCGAGGTGGCCGAGCCGCGCGGCGGCTCGACACCGTCCGGATCGCGGCTCGTGTCACGACGGAGCAACAGCGCGTACACACCGACGGCCGCGACGACGAGGACGGTGATCTCACCCAATGTGTCGATGGCGCGGAAGTCGACCAGGATGACGTTGACGATGTTCCGTCCCAACGCGCTCGGATAGCTCTCGGCAGCGAAGAAGTCGCTGAGGCGCGCGTCCAGCGGACCCGCCGTCACCGCCAGGGTGAGGCTGGTGATCAGCAGGCCGCCGAGAGCGGCGACGGTGCCGGCCACGGCACGCACCGCCCGGTTGTCCTCCTCGCGCAGCGAGTGGCGCGGCAGGCGCATGAGCACCAGCGCCACGATGATGACGATCAGCGTCTCCACCAGGAATTGCGTGATGGCGAGGTCGGGAGCGGCGAAGAACACGAACACGATGGCGATGCCGAAGCCGAGCACGCCGAGGGCGGTGATCGCCGGGAGTCGCCGGTGCGCACGCACGGCCGCGAGCGCGGCCGCGACGACCACGGCCATCACCATGTACTCGTAGAAGTAGCCGGGCTGATGCGCCACGCCGAGGCTCAGGCTCCCCTTCACGAGGCCCGTGAGCCCCGTCGCCAGCACGGCGACGGCGGTGATCACGGTCAGGTGGGTGCGCAAGTCGTCGGGTTGGACGCGCCGTGTGAACGCCTGCGCGAACGGTACGAGCCCGTCGATGAGGCGCTGGTAGACCCCGGCGGGACCGAAGCGCGAACCACCCATGCGAGCGCGCAGCGCGTCGTGCAGCGCCCGCCACCGCCACGTGAGGAACACGCCGAGGGCGACGGTGAGCGCCGACAAGCCGAGCGCGGGCGTCAGGCCGTGCCACAGGTAGAGGTCGAACGCGTAGGGCGCGCCGATCACGGCAGCGGCGGCCGGCACCAGTAGTGCGTCGCCCACCAAGTACGGCGCGAAGCCGAGGACCACGCCCGCCGAGGCGAGGACGAGCGGGCCGATCAGCATCGACAGCGGCGCTTCGTGGACGGCCTTCGGCGCCGTGATCTCGCGGCCGGCGAAGGGGCGCCAGGCGACCAGGACGGCGATCAGGAGCAGCACCGCGCCGGACCCGATCAGGGGCACGAGCAGCCACGCCCGCGTGTCGAGCAACGCCTCGATGGCGAGCTCCTTCGCGACGAATCCGAACAGCGGCGGCAGGCCGGCGGCACTGACGCCGGCGAGCAGGGCCGTGGCCCAGGTGAACGGCATCGCGCGGCCGAGGCCGCGCAGCGCCGTGACGTCACGCGAGCCGGCCTCGTGGTCGACGGAGCCGGCGACCATGAACAGCGGCGCCTTGTACAGCGCGTGTGCGAGGAGGTACACCATGGCGGCGGCCCCTGCGTACTCGCCCCCGAGGCCGATCAGCATCACCATCGTGGCGAGCGCCACGACGGTGGAGTAGGCCAAGAGCGCCTTGCTGTCGCGCCGGAGCAGCGCCAGGCCAGCCGCCACGACGACGGTCGCCGCACCGATCAGGCTGAGCAGCCACACCCACAGCGGTTCGGCCGCGAACACGGGTGCGAGCCGAGCGAGCAGATAGACGCCGGCCTTGACCATCGTGGCCGAGTGCAAGTACGCAGACACCGGGGTCGGCGCGGCCATGGCGTTCGGCAGCCAGAAGTGGAACGGGAACTGCGCCGACTTGGTGAAGGCACCGATCGCGACGAGGACGATGACCGCGGGCAGCAACGGGCTCGCGAGCAGTGGGGCGGGATCGGCGATCAGGCCGCTGATCGAGGTGCTGCCGGTGATCGCCACGATCATCAGGAACCCGGCCAGCATCGCGAGGCCGCCGCCGGCCGTGACGAGCAGGGCCTGCAACGCGCTGGCGCGACTGTCGGCGTATTGGTGCTTGAAGCCGACCAGGAAGTACGACGTGATGCTGGTGAGCTCCCAGAACACGAACAGGCTGATCAGGTCATCCGAGGTCACCAGGCCGAGCATGGCCGCCATGAACCCGAGCAGGATCAGATAGAAGCGCGGCAACGTCGCGTCACCCTTGAGGTAGCCGCCGGCGTAGATGACGATCGCGACACCGATGCCGCTCACGATCAGCGCCATGAGCAGCGACAGTCCATCCATGCGCATCGCCAGGGTCACGCCGAGTCGCGGGACCCAGGCGGTCGCCTCCGACACGCTCCCCCCGGCCGCGACGGCAGGGAGGTAGGTCAGGTACCAAGCGAACAGGCCAGCGGGCAGCAACGCCAGCCACCACCCGGCGCGGTCACCGAGCCGCTGGGTCGCCAGCGGCGCCACCAGCGCGACGGCGAACCCGACGAGCACGGCGATCAGCATGCTGCGCTCCGGTCACGCGGTGCCGCACCGCACGCGTGACCCATCGACCTGCCCGTCATCTCGTCTCCTCGCCCACCGCGCACCCGCACAGGTATACCCGTTTCGCGCCGGTGACGGCGTCGCGGGGCTTCACGACGGCCCACGGTGTCGTGGTAGCGCCCCGGTCGCTCCGCGAACCCGGTCGTTCAGGGAGCGCCGTTGCGACGCTTCGGCTGATGCATGACGCGCCCGGCCACGACCTGTCCGTCGGGCTCGGTCAACCACAGCTCGAGGCTGCCCCATAAGTCGTCGCTGAGGCGCACCTCGACGTGGTGGACGCCGTTGGCGGAGCGCCACTCGGAACGGACGATGCTCCCACCGTACTCGAGCATCACGTGCTCGAGCGCCTCGGCGACGGCAGCGACGGTGCCCGGGACGATGGTGAAGCAGCGCGTCGCCGGATCGAGCGTGAGGTCGCAGGGGACCGTGGTCGCATGCAGCCGTTCGAGCAGATCGTCGACCAGTGGTGCGTAGGGCGAGCGCTCGATGGCGTCGCGCGCATGCACCGCGCCGACCAGGGCGATGATCAGGAGCAGGCAGGCTGCCACGTTTGTCCGCGCGCTGGCGTGCGAAGCGGTCGGGATCGACACTGTGGGCCTCGTTCGCGCGGGCCGCGACCCGCGTCGGTGATGGGATGTGCGACGACGCGCGTCGTCGGGCACGGCGTAGCGCTAGTCTTGCACGCGGCGCCGATGCTTCGCGTGAGGCGGCGTTCACGGGCCGCTGCGTGCCAGGAACGCACGCACGCGCTCCAGCGGCCAGGCGTTGAGGACGTGGTCGATGCCGAGCCACGCGCGCCGCGCCGTGAGCACGCCGAACCGCATGTCGTCGAGTCCGGCGGCCGCGTGTGCGTCGCTGTCGATGACGATGGTGCAGCCCGCCCTGACGGCGCGCATCAGGTGGACGTCGCTCGCATCGAGACGGTAGGGCGACGCGTTGCACTCGATCGCCACGCCGTGCTCGGCGGCGGCCTCGAACACCGCGTCGAGGTCGACGTCGAACCCGTCCCGTCGCCCCAGCAACCGTCCCGTCGGGTGCGCCAGGACGTTGACCGACGGATGCTCCAGTGCCCGTACGATGCGCTCGGTCTGGTCGGCTTGAGCGAGGTCGAAGTGTGAGTGCACGGAGACGATCACGATCTCGAGACGCTCGAGCCAGTCGTCGTCGAGATCGAGCCGACCGTCTCTCAGGATGTCGACCTCGAGGCCGCGCAGGAGGGTCGGAGCCGCGTCGCCGCGCTCGCTGTCCACGGTGTCGAGCGCCTCCCACTGGCGCGCGAGCTTGGCCGCGTCGAGACCACCGGTCATGCGCAGCGCCTGGCTGTGATCGGTGATCGCGGCGTACTCGTAGCCTCGCGCGGCGCATGCCGCGAGCATGGTCTCGACGTCGTCGACCCCGTCCGACCAGGTGGTGTGCCAGTGCAGGTCGCCGCGGACGTCGTCGAGCGTCAGCAGTTCGGGCAGACGACCCGCGTCGGCGGCATCGAGCTCACCGCGGTCCTCGCGCAGTTCGGGCGCGATCCACGGTAGGCCGAGCGCAGCGTAGACGTCGCGCTCGTCGCGCGCTGCGATCGGCTCCTCGCCCCCCTGTTCGAAGAGACCGTACTCCGAGAGCTTGAATCCACGCTCGATCGCGCGTTGCCGCAGTGCGACGTTGTGGGCCTTGGAGCCGGTGAAGTAGGCCAAGGCGGCGCCGAATGCGGCCTCCGGTACGACGCGCAGGTCGACCTGCAGGCCTCCCGTGAGGAGGACGCTGGTCTTCGCGTCGCCGCTGCCGAGCACCTCGCGCACGCCGTCGGCGTCGCGCAACGCGGCCATCACGGGTGCGGGGTCGTCGGCCGCGGCCAACAGGTCGACGTCGCCGATCGTCTCGCGGCCACGCCGCAGACTGCCCGCGACGGCGGCGCGCGTCACGCCCGGCGCGCCTTCCACCAGGGCGAGCAGCGGTCGCACCACGGCATCGGCGTCGCCGAGACGGACACGTCCGTCGCGGCGCCGCACGGCCTCGATGCCACTCAGGATCTTCGCCTGCGTCTTCTCGCCGAACCCCGGTAGATCGGCGACGCGTCCCGCGCGCGCGACGCGCTCCAGATCGTCGAGGCCGGTCACCTCGCGTTGTCGCCAGAGCGTGTTGGCGCGCTTCGGACCCACGCCTTGCACGCGCACGACGTCGAGCAGGCCCAGCGGCACGCGCTCGCTGAGCTCATCGAGGACGGGCAACGCCCCATCGCGAACGAGCGAGGTGATACCGGCCGCCAGATCCTTGCCGATGCCCTTGAGGTCGGTGAGGTCGGCGCCGCGCTCCAGCATGGCAGCGAACGACTCGGCGTGCGCCGCGACCACCTCTGCGGCGTTCCGGTACGCGCGCACACGGAAGGCGTTCGCCCCATCGATCTCGAGCAGGTCGGCGGCACGCTCGAGGCGCTCCGCGATCTCGGCGTTGCCGATACGGCGCTGCGAGCTCACGAGGCGCCCCCCGTGAGTTCGCCGGTGTCGATGCCGAGGCCCTCGAGGTAAGCGAGGAAACCGTCCTCGTCGACCACCTCGATCCCGAGCTCGGTCGCCTTTACGAGCTTCGAGCCGGCGTCGCTACCGGCGACCACGAGCCGCGTGCGCTTCGATACGCTGCCGGCCGCCCTGGCGCCGAGGCGCTCGACCACCGCGCGTGCCTGGTCGCGCGTGAAGCGCTCGAGCGCGCCGGTGAAGACGATGGTGACGCCCACGAGCGGTTGGGCCTCGGGTTCGACCACCTCGATCGGCAGCGTCTCGATGCGCGCCTCGAGGGCATCGAGCACCTCGGCGTTGCGTGGCTCGTGCACGAAGCCGTGGATCGCCCCGGCCATCACCGGGCCGACGCCATCGACGGCCTCGAGCGCCTCGATCGACGCGCCCCGCACGGCGGCCAGCGTGCCGAACCGCTGTGCCAGCGTCTGAGCGACGGCTGCGCCGACCTCGGGTATGCCGAGGCCGTACAGCAGCCGCGGCAGTTCGGTGCGACGGGCACGCTGCAGCGCGTCGTGGAGGTTGCGCGCCGAGACCTCGGCGAAGCCGTCGAGCGTCTCGAGCATCGCTGGTTCGAGCTCGAACAGCTGTGGGAGCTGGGTCACCAGGCCTCGCTCGACGAGCTGCCTCGCCGTGCGCTCGCCGAGTCCGTCGATGTCGAGCCCGCGACGGCTGGCGAAGTGGACGATCCGTCCGATGCGCTGGGCCGGGCACTCGAACGCGTTCGGGCAGACGGTGTACGGCCCGCGCGGCTCGAGCACGCTGCCGCACGACGGGCACCTGTCGGGCATGCGGAACGGCGCGCCCCGCTCGCCGGCCACCTCGACGCGCTCGACCACCTGTGGGATCACGTCACCGGCTCGCTCGACACGGACGGTATCGCCCTCACGAATGTCCTTGCGCTCGATGTCCTCGCGGTTGTGGAGGTTGGCGCGGCTCACCGTCACACCACCGATCGAGACCGGCCGCAGCAGGGCGACCGGCGTCACGGCGCCGGTGCGCCCGACGCTCGTCACGATGCGCAACACCTGGCTGACCTCCTTGCGCGGCGGGAATTTGATCGCGTACGCCCAGCGCGGGTGGTGGGCGGTGCTACCGAGCGCACGGCGTAAGGCGAGGGCATCGAGCTTCACGACCACGCCGTCGATCTCGTACGGCAGCGCGTCACGACGCCCGGCGAGCTCCTCGAAGACGCTCCAGGCCTCGTCGGCGTCGCGGGCCCAGGCGTGCTCGGGGTTCACGGGCAGACCCCAGGCCGCGAGGCCTGCAAGGACCTCTCCGTGCGTCTCGAACGGGGTCTCGGCACCCCCCACCTCGCTTTCGAGCAAGTCGTACGCGTAGAGCGCCAGAGGTCGCGAGGCGGCGAGGGCCGGGTCGAGTTGGCGGATGGTGCCCGCGGCGGCGTTGCGTGGGTTCGCGAAGGGTGTCTTGCCGTCGGCGAGCAGTGCCTCGTTCACGTCGTCGAAGGCGTCGAGCGGGAGGAAGACCTCGCCGCGCACCGCGACGAGCGCAGGCACCGGAACCGTGGCGCCGCTCAGCCGCTCGGGCAGCCCTGTGATCGTGCGGACGTTGGCCGTCACGACCTCACCGCGGCGGCCGTCACCGCGGGTCACGGCGCGAGCCAGGCGGCCCCCCTCGAAGACGATCTCGATCGACAGGCCGTCGAGCTTGGGCTCGAGCGAATAGCGAACGCCCTCGTCGCCCAACGCGCGTCGCAGCCGCACGTCGAACTGCTGGAACGCGACCGGGTCGGCAGAGCTGTCGAGGCTGAGCATCGCCGCCACGTGCGCAGCGGTGTCGAGTGCGGCGTTCGGCGCGCCGCCGACGCGTTGGGTCGGACTGCCCGGCGTCACGAGCTCGGGGTGGACGGCCTCGAGCGCTCGCAGTTCCTGGACCAGCTCGTCGTAGGCGTCGTCGGCGATCTCCGGGGCGTCGAGGACGTGGTAGCGGTGGTCGTGATGGGCGATCTCGCGCCGCAACGCTTCGATGCGGGCTGCGGCGTCGTTGGTACGATCGTCGGTCATGACATCAAGTGTAGGCGCCTCGGCACATCTCGTGATTGCGTCACCGGCCCAAGACTCGCTCATGTTGGCCGGGTAGCCTCGGGTGGTGGATTTCGTTCACCGGTCCTGGACGTGTTGGGCGACGCGTGCGCTGGCGCTCGCCGTGGCCGTGTGGGCGCTCACACCGTCCCTCGGGCAGGGCGACTTGTACGGTCCCTCCGCACCACCCGACGCTGCCTGGGTGCGCGCCGTGAACGCCGAGGCGCCCGGCGGCCTGGGCATCCGGATCGGTGACGGACCCCTCGAGTCCATCGCGTTCGCAGATGCGACCGCGTACCGGTTGGTCGCGCCAGGCGAGGTGACCGTCGACCTCGGCGGTGTCGTCACGCCCGTCACGGTCGAGGCGGGTGCGTTCGTGACGGTCGTCGCGACCACGGACTCCGTGCGCTTGATCGAGGACTCGGTCCTGGTCGACGTGTCGCGCGGGCTGCTCGCGCTCTACAACCTGACCGACCTCGCGGCGCTCGACCTGGTCGTGGCCGACGGACCGGCGGTCGTGGAGAACGTCGCACCGTGGCACCAGGCGGCCGTCGCGATCGCCGAGGCGGAGGCCGTGCTCGAGGTCCGCTCTGGCGACGCGGTCGTCGGGACGCTCGACGTGCGCGTGTACGAGCGCGCCGTGGCGCACTCGGTGATCGTGGTGGAGGGTCCGGACGGACCGCTCGTGCGGTACGTCGCTGCCGCCGTCGCGGAGTGATCGGTGGTCTTCACCAGCACGGTCTTCTTGTTCCTGTTCCTGCCGCTCTTCCTGGCGGTCTATGCGCTGCTGCCACCGCGGTGGCGAACCGCCTGGATCCTGTTGGCGTCGTACGCGTTCTACGCCTGGTGGCGGCTCGACTTCGCGGTCGTGTTCGTGGCCTCGACGGTCGCGGCGTACCTCGTGGGACAGCACGTCGGCCGCTGGC
>SLSM01000147.1 GCA_007130445.1 Trueperaceae bacterium
ACCTTCGTGCTGCGGCGCCTGCTCGAGCGCGGCGTCGAGGGCGCGGCGGTGGCGCTCGTGTGGGACCCGATCGTGCACCACCTGGCGCGCTCCGCCGGCGCCGGTGCCCAGTTGCAGGTGCGCTTGGGCGGCAAGATGGGACCCACCTCCGGCGACCCGCTCGACCTCGACGTCACCGTCGTGCAGTTGATCGACGGCCTGGTGCAGCAGTGGCCGCAGACCGATGGGGTCGCCTACGCGAACCCGGCGGGCGACGCCGTGCACCTGCGCGTGCATGGTCTCGTGGGCGGCCCCGAGGTGCCTGGCGGCGTCGACGTGATCGTCAACACCCGCCGCGGCCAGGTGCTCGGCCTCGAGCCCTTCACCGCCTTCGGCATCGGCATGGAAACCGGGCGCATCCTGGTGGTGAAGTCGATCCAGCACTTCTACGCCGCCTACGGTCCCGTCGCGGGCGAAGTGATCTACATGGCAGCGCCCGGCGCCGTGGCGCCGATCATGGAGCAGATCCCCTTGGTGCGCGCCGATCTGCAGAAGTACCCGTGGGTCGAGGATCCGTGGCCGGAGGGCGACGCGGGCTGAACGGGTCATCGATCGCCTCGCGACGACCGGCTCAACCGCTCCGATACGCGTCGCGTCGATCGGCGACCCGGATGACGAGCACCACGAGCTCCGCGTCGCGAATCTCGTACACGATCCGATAACGGCCCTGGCGTACGCGGAACAGGTCCGCTCCCGTGAGTTTCACGCACCCTCGAGGGCGGGGATCGTCGGCGAGCCGCTCGATGCGGTCGACGACTCGGCGACGATCGGCCTTCGTCCCCAAGGTTTCGAGATCACGTGCGGCGCTTGGCTTGATACGCAGGCTATAGCTGGCCACGCCGACGCATGTCCTTCACGACATCCGCGAACGACAGAGCCGGCTCGCCCTCCCGCTCCTCGACGGTAAGGAGATCGTCTGCGTCCTCCGAGAGGCTCGCCCGGACGGCCTCGTTGACGAGCTCCGACACGGACCGGTCCGTCTCCGCGGCCTTGACGCGGAGCGCACGGTGCACGGCCGCGTCGAAGTACACCGTCGCGCGCTTCGAGGACGCATCCATGGATGCAGGATAGCGACATGACGTCATGACGTCAATGCGCCGCCGTCTGGCGGTGGCCGCATCGGGGTCCTGTTGATCCGCTCGATCTCCCCGAGCTCCTCGCTCTCGAAGCCAGCAGCACGCAGGATCGCCAGCACGAAGTCGGTCTTGCCCGCCACGTAGGCGTCCATGTCGTGCGGATGCGCTCGAGCGAGGCGGCGCTTGAGCGCGCCGTAGGCGCGCACCGAGGCGGGGAACGCACGCAGGTGGTCGCGGACGGCGAGGTGGTTCCGGAGCGCGACGCTCCCCTGCGGGCACACGTACAGGTGGTGCGGCGGCAGGGTCGGATCGGTGCGAGGCGCCTCGAAGGCCTCGCGGCCCGTGAGACCGAAGTTGTCTCGGTGCACGTAGCCGATGCCGGCGAGGCGCGCGATGGCGAGCGTCACGGCGGCATCGTCGGCCACGACCACGTCGACGTCGATGATCGGTTTCGCCCACAACCCCGGCACCGACGTGCTCCCGACGTGCTCGACCGCGAGTGCGACGTCGTGCAGACCGGGCCAGACGGTGTCGCGCACGCGCTCGAACGCCTCGGCCCAGGCGGGGTCGTACTCGACGACGGCGATGGCAGGCGACTCGGGATCGCTCACGCGTCGCCACCCGCCAGCGCGCTCGCGAGGCCCTTGGGCGCCACCAGCACGTAGGCGTCGCGCACCAGCTCGTCGACCTCGTCCCAATCGACCGCCACGTCCAGGTACACGCCCAACCAACCGCGGTGGCCGACGTACGGCGGCCGGAAGAACCGTTCCGGGTGATGGGCGACCAGCGCCTCCTGCGCACCCGGCGGCGCCGCGCACCAGCACGCCACGCGCTCGTCGTGGTGGCGGTCCGCGAAGGTCACGAACAGCCGCTTCCCACGCACGAACCAGGCGGGTTCGCCGTGGCTGAGCCGCTCCTCTACCTCGGGCAGCGCGAGGCAGATGCCGCGCAGGCGAGCCAACACGTCGCTCGACATGGTCCCGAGTCTGGCACGCGGCCGCACCTCGGCGCCAGCGTCACCGTGCTGCGAAGGACGTCGGCTCGGCCACGGTCGCCGCGGTCGTCTTCGCGGCCTCGCGCGACGCCCCTAGCGGCACGGCGATCGCGGGCGCGTCGACTCGATCCGGGCGCCGTCGCCGACGCGCGCGCCAGAGCGCCTGCAGGCGCTGGCCGCCGAACACCGCGCAGAAGACCAGGCCCAGCATCAACGCCATGGCGCCGGAGGTCGCGGCATCGAGCGCGTACGCCACGCCGAAGCCGGCCAGGGCGCCGGCCGCAGCGATCGCGGTGGTCCACCACAGCATGTGCGACAAGCGTTTCGTCACCAGGTGGGCGGTGGCCGCAGGGACGATCATGAGCGCGACCGTGAGGATGGATCCCGCCGCGTAGAACGCGGCCGTGATCGTCACCGAGACGAGGAACATGAACGCGTAATGGAGACGCCGCACGCGGAACCCGAGCAGCTCGGCGAGCGTCGGATCGAACGTCGTGATCTTCAGCTCCTTGTAGAAGCGGGCGATGAACGCCACGTTCAGCAGGAGGACCGCCAGCATCACGTAGAGGTAGCGGGGCCCGAACGACGCACCCGCGATCTCGAGATGGATGAACGCGGCGAGGTTCAAGTCGCCGACGAGCACCACGTGCTCGTCGAGGTGGACGTTCGAGAAGCGCAGGCTGACGAGGATGATGCCGATGGATTCGACACCGCACGGCAGCGGCCGCGACGTGCTCGCCCAGCCGGCGATCGAGCGCGACGGCGCCCCTGGCCTGGGTCGGGGCCCGCTGCCCTGCTGGCCCCGGCGTCGACGCCGGCGCCCACGTCCCGTGCGAGCGTCGGCGCCGGCATCCCGGCGGCGCGGGTCGACGTGACGCTGGCGCGCACGAGCCTCGGCATCTTCGCGCGCGTGCTGGTCGTGGAACTCACGCTGCTCGTCAAGGGACGCGGTCTCGCGTGGTACCTGGTGGCGGCAGGGTTGATCGTCGCATGCCTGTTCGCTCCCATCGAGGCCGTGCAGCGCTGGCTCCTGCCGTTGGCGTGGCTGTGGCCGTTGCCGCTGTGGTCGGAGGTGGGGGCGCGCGAGACGCGCCACCGCACACGCGAGCTCCTCTTCAGCGCCCCAGCGCCAGTGCTCCGGCAGCTGCCGGCGGCCTGGCTGGCCGGCGTGCTGCTCGCGCTCCTCACCGGGAGCGGCGCGCTCGTGCGGTTGGCTGCCGAGCCGGCCCTCGCGCCCGGCTTCGTGGCGGGTGCGCTGTTCATCCCCTCGCTGGCGCTGCTCCTCGGCATCCTCAGCGGTTCGGGGCGGGCGTTCCAGATCGTGTGGATGGTGCTCTGGTAGCTGGGCCCAATGAACGGCGTCCCGGTCTTCGACGTGACAGGCGCGACGGCAGCCGGAAGCGCCGCGGGGACGCCATGGACGTACGCGCTAGCGAGCGCGGCGCTCGTGGCGGGCGCGGCGCTTGCGCGCCGGCACCAGGTGCGACCGCTCTGGCGCCGCTAGATGCCACGGTTCGGCTACGCTGGAGTGCGCTGGACGCGACGCGTCCCCGCCCGTGGCCGTACCCCGTCATGCGCCGAAGGAGTGACCGATGAGTGCGTACCGCAGCCCCCTGCACGAGATGAGCGAGACCACCCCGACCGACTACTGGAACGACTCGTGCGCCATCGACGAGCTCACCTACGGCATCGAGCACGGCGCCGTCGGGGCCACCACCAACCCGGTGATCGTCGTGGACGTGCTGAAGAAGGCCTACGGTGAGTGGAGCCCGCGCATCCAGGCGCTGATCGAGGCGCACCCGCACGGGACCGAGGACGACATCGCCTGGGCGCTGATCGACGAGATGGCGATCAAGGCCGCGGCGCTGCTCATGCCGACCTTCGAGCGGACCGCCGGCAAGAAGGGCCGCCTGTCGATGCAGACGAGCGCGAAGTTCTACCGCAACGCCCAGGCGATGGTCGAACAGGCGCAGCACTTCGCCACCGTGATCCCGAACCTCAACGTCAAGATGCCGGTCACGGCCGCGGGCGTCGAGGGGATCGAGGAGGCCACGTACCGAGGCATCAGCGTGAACGCCACGGTCTCGTTCACGGTGCCCCAGGCACTCGCCGTGGCCGAGGCCGTCGAGCGCGGGCTGAAGCGCCGCGAGGCCGATGGGCACGACGTCTCCGAGATGGCGCCGGTCAGCACCATCATGGTCGGTCGGACCGACGACTGGATCAAGGTGGTGGCCAACAAGCGCGGCATCGTCACCGATCCCGGGTACCTCGAATGGGCGGGCGTGGCGGTGCTGAAGCACGCCTACGGCCTCTACCAGGAGCGCGGCTACCGCACCAGGCTGCTCGCGGCCGCGTACCGCAACCATCACCACTGGTCGCAGTTCATCGGCGGCGACGTGGTGCTCACCATCCCGTACGCGTGGGCGCAGCGCTTCAACGGCTCGGACGTGAGCGTCGCCGACCGCATGGACGAGCCCGTCGACCCCCGGATCGTCGCAGAGCTGCGCGCGAAGTTCGACGACTTCCGCAAGGCCTACGACGCCGACGGGATGACGGTCGCCGAGTTCGACGATTACGGCGCCACGCGTCGGACGCTACGCCAGTTCATCGGCGGCTACGCCGAACTCTGCCAGATGATCCGCGAGGTGATGGTCCCGAACCCCGACAAGTGACGTCGACGACGCGCGAACGGAGCTAGCGAAGCCCTACCCCGCCGACGCCAGGGCCTCCGCCGTACGCTTGATGCCGATCATCGTCTTGCGCGAGAACAGCGCCCCACCGAGGTTGAGGGGCCCGTTCCAGACCCACCGCGCGAAGCCGGCCTCGGACCCGTCGGCCCGCATCCGCAGGATGAGCCGCGTGCCGCCGTCGCCGGCGGGCCGGAGCACCCACGCCATCGAGTTCTCCGACCACGTCTCGGGTACGGATCCGGTCCCGAGCTGGTCCGCTGTCAGCGTTCCTGCGACCATGACGAACGCCTCGCCGGGGTCGGCCCGGACGACCTCGTACGCCACCATGTCGTTGATGTGGATGGTGTCGCCCACCTGCATGCCCTGCAGCTCGGGGACGATCCGTTCCGAGGAGCGCCCGTCGACGAAGTCGGCGGATCCGGTGGCGCGGTAGAACCAATCCCAACCGTACCAACCGGCGCGATGCTGTCCCATCTGCTGTATGAGGGCGTACACGACGTCCGGTGGAGCGTCGATGGAGACGGCCTTGGTCGAGACCTCACGCTGCGCCGGGAAGAGATCGTCGCCAGGGAGCGACGTCGCGACCTCCTCGGCCGTGGCGCCCCAGGCATCCGTGAGCGACCGGGTCGTCGGTGGCACCACCAGGAACCCGACCACGACGATCAGGACGAACAGCCCGAGACCGATGCCTACCCACTTCAGGATCGCGAGAGCGGTTGCCATCGCCACCAACTCCAAACGGCGACGAGAGGTGTCGAGGAGCGCATGTCGGACCTTCCGTGGTGGCCTCCACAGGCAGCACGATCGTTGCGCGGGGATGGTCGCTACGGCCGCCCATGCGCTTGCGCGCACCGGCTTCGCCACGCATCATCGTACTGCCGCTCGATCCCGCGTGCGACGACCAGTGGGCCGGCGTCAGGGTTCGCGCATCAGCCGCTCCGAACGCCACACGCGCACGACCCGGACACGTTCATCGTCCACGCGGTACACGATCCGAAACGGTGGCAGGATCAGCTCGCGCAACCAGGCGACCGCGAACTCAGGAACCATGCGACCGCTCTCAGGGACGTGCGCAAGCTGCTCGACGCGCGCCACGATCTCCCTGACCAGGCGCTCACCGACGTCCGGGACGCCTCGATCGGCGTACCAGGCCCGGAGCTCCTCGAGGTCGCGAACCGCGCCTTCCGCGAAGCCTATGGTGTGCAATCGAGGCATCAGCCAAGGCCGAGTCGGCGACGCACCTCTGTCAACGGGACCTCGCGCCCCTCGTCGAGATCCGCGAGGCCTGCGACGACAGCGCGCATGAACGCGCGCTCTTCTTGGGCCGCCTCGAACTCGGAGAGCCCTTGCATGACGGCGACACCCCTGCCATGACTCGTAAGCAGGACGGGCCGACCCGTCTCGCCCGTGCGCCGGACGACCTTGCCGGGGTTGACCTTGAGGTCACCGAGGGGAACGACGTCTTCGGAGAACTTGACGGAACGGCTCATCTCGACCTCTCAACAATACCAGCTTTCAGGACCTGACAATAGCACTTATCCTACGCGCCCGCGTCGTTGGGTACACCGAACCCGCAACGACGCTCTCGATCGCGTTCCGTGCGACCCGGACACGATGGTAGCCGCCCTCGCCGAACCAACGGCCGTCCCACGGGTAGCGTCGAGCATGCGTCGCCCTCCTCCCGAACCCGCCGGCCCCGGTCAGGAGTCGGCCTGGAACTACCCCCGGCCCCCGGCGCTCGATCCTTCGACCGAGCACGTGATCGTGACCTTCGCCGGCACGACGCTCGCCGAGAGCCGCCGAGCGATCCGCGTCCTCGAGACCTCCCACGCACCGGTCTACTACCTGCCGCCCGAGGACGTGCGGACCGACCTGCTGGTGCAGACCGAGCGCCGGACCGGCTGCGAGTTCAAGGGCGTGGCCGCCTACGCCGACGCGGTCGTGGGCGACAGGCGCTCGGCGGCCGCGTGCTGGTGGTACCCCGAGCCCACGCCGGCGTTCGTGGCGATCGGAGGATGGATCGCCTTCTACCCCTCGCGTGTGGACCACATCACGGTCGACGGCGAAACGGTCCGCGCCGTAGGCGGGGACTTCTACGGCAGCTGGGTCACCTCGCGGGTGGTGGGGCCCTTCAAGGGCGGGGCGGGTACCGAGGGCTGGTAGCGCCAGCGCAGCGGCGCGATCACGACCGGTCCGCGCCCAGCAGGCGCTCTCGGTACGGCTCCGGCAGCGCGATCCCGAAGCGTTCGCACAGCGCCGTGACGTCGAGCACGTCCTTCTCGGTGAGTCGGTAACCCGAGTGGAAGCGCACGAGCCAGTCGGCCGAGATGCACCGTACGCGCCGGCCGTCGATGACGCCCTGCCCCGTCAGCGCGTCCGCGCGGTAGAAGGCGCCGTCTTCGGGTGGCCCGTAGACGCCGTCGCCGTTCGCATCGAAGGTGAAGGCGTGGACGTCGACCTCGAGACCGGCCTCGTCGCCCAGCACGAAGTTCCAGGGGCGGGAGTCGTCGCGCGGCACGTCACGGAAGCCGCGCTCGACCAGGACCTCACGCAGCCGCTCGACCAGCCTCGTCTCGAGCGCGAGGTCGAGGTCGGCGTGGCGCCGCGTCTGGGCGCCCAGCAGCGCGTCCACCGCCCAGCCGCCGTCGACCCATACCTCGACGCCTGCCTCCTCCAGCCAGTCGTACAGCCGGCGGGCGTCCCTCGCGGCCATGTGCGGTCCGTGCGGCATGCGTGGTGCCATCATCCACCATCGACCGTCGGATCGCGGCGTATCCAAGCGGTCATGCTATGGTGACCATATGGATGCGTTTCATCCACCGACCACGCGCCCACAGGGTGTGCTCCACGACCTCGGTCTCGACCCTGCGCCTCGCGAACTGATCGCCGCGGTCAAGGCGGGCATCGATGCACGCGTGTTCGTCGACCTCGCCCGCCGCCTCGGCGTGAGCGAGGCGCACCTGGCCGAGGTGGCCGGCATCGCCCCCAGCACGCTCACCCGGCGCAAGCGCAGCGGCGTCCTCTCGCCGGCCGAGAGCGAGCACGTCCTGCGGCTCGCCGCCCTCCTCGAGCGCGCCATGCACGTGTTCGAGGACGAGCGTGACGCCGCCGACTGGCTGCGCACGCCGAACCTCGCGCTCGGCGACGCCGCACCGCTCGCCATGGCCGACACCGAGTTCGGCGCCCGCGAGGTCGACGACCTCCTCGGCCGCATCGAGTACGGCGTCTACAGCTGAGCCGCGTGGACGACGCCCTGCGCGCCTGGCGACTGGTGCGACCTGCCTACGGCGACGCCGCGAGTGCCTTCTCCGGCGAGGGCGCGCGCCGCTACGGCGGACGCTGGAACGCGCCCGGCCGGGCCGTCGTGTACACCAGCCTCCACCTCTCGCTCGCGGCACTCGAGACCCTCGCCCACGCCGATCGGCGCCGCTTCGAACGCGACCACGTCGCCTTCGAGGTGCACGTGCCCCACGACCTGGTGCTCGAGCTTCGCGACGACGACCTCCCGCCCGACTGGCGCGCTCGACCGGTCAGCAGCGCCGCCCGCGCGATCGGCGACGCCTGGCTCGAGCAGCGCGCCAGCGCGGCCCTCAGCGTCCCCAGTGTGCTCGTCCCGCAGGAACGCAACCTGCTGCTGGCACCGGAGCACCCACGCTTCGAAGAGGTGCGCATCGGGCCGGCCAAGGGCTTCCGCTTCGACGAGCGGCTCTAGCGACGAATCGCGATCGACGCCACGCGTCGAAGGCCATACCGACCCTGGCGAGGACCGCGATCACGAGGTCCGTGCGAGAGCCTCCGGTTGGGCGGGACACGTGACCGCCACCTGGATGCACGATGACGCACCATGTATGTGATGACAGTGCTAGCATCCAATCGGAGGTGAACGAGATGCGCGCGACGATCACCATCCCCGACGAGCGGCTCGAGGAGCTCATGGACCTCACGGGGGCCGAGTCCCGCACCGCAGCCATCAACCTCGCGATCGAGGCGTTCGTGCGGCAGGCGAAGCTCCAGCGCCTCCTCGCCCTCGAGGGCAGCGTCGACATCCTCTCCAACGACGACATCGAGGCGCTCGACGCGTCCGAGTCCGGCGGGCTCTGGGACGGCGGACCCCGCGGTGGTCCGCGTGGCTGAGCGCGTCCTGATCGACACGAGCGCGTGGGTCGCGTTCTTCCGAGGCTCCCTGCCCGGGAGCACCGAGGTGCGCACGCTGTTGACCGAGGACCGAGCGCTGCGCTGCGGCCCGGTCGAACTCGAGCTCCGGCGCGGCCTACGGCGTC
>SLSM01000235.1 GCA_007130445.1 Trueperaceae bacterium
GGTCGAGGGCATCACGGCCCGCGGCGCGTGGCTGGCCGTGCTGCGGCACTTCCGCGAGCTGGGGCGCGATCCGATGGCCGAGCCGTTCAGCGTCGTCGGCATCGGCGACATGTCGGGCGACGTGTTCGGCAACGGCCTGCTGCAGAGCCCACACGCTCGTCTGATCGCCGCGTTCAACCACCAGCACGTGTTCGTCGATCCCGACCCCGACCCGGCGCGCTCGTTCGCCGAGCGCTCGCGCCTGTTCGCGCTGCCGCGTTCACTCTGGAGCGACTACGATCCCGCCGCGATCAGCGCCGGCGGCGGCGTCTTCGAGCGCCACGCCAAGCGGATCGCACTGAGTCCCGAGATCCGTCGGGCGCTCGGCATCAGCGCCGAGACGCTGTCGGGCCAGGAGCTCGTGCGGGCCGTGTTGCGCGCCGAGGTCGACCTGCTCTGGAACGGCGGCATCGGCACCTACGTGAAGGCCTCGTCGGAGCGCAACGCCGACGTCGGCGACACCACCAACGACCACGTCCGCGTCGACGCGACCGAGCTGCGGGCCAAGGTGGTGGGGGAGGGCGGCAACCTCGGGCTCACGCAGCTCGCCCGCATCGAGTTCGCCCGCCGCGGCGGCCACATCAACACCGACGCGATCGACAACGCCGGTGGCGTGGCGATGTCCGACCGCGAGGTCAACATCAAGATGCTGCTGCAGCCGCTGGTGCGCACCGGCGAGTTGAGCGAGGTGCAGCGCAACCGCCTGCTCAAGGGGATGACCGACGACGTCTCGCGGCTGGTGCTCCACGACGTATCGCGCCAGGCGCTGGCGCTCAGCCTGGCCGAGCGGCGCAGCCGCGCCGATCTCAGCGTGTTCGACTCGCTCATCGTGTACCTGACCTCGCGTGGCATGAACGCGAACGTCGAGCAACTCCCCAACCAGCGCGCGCTGGCCGAGCGGGCGAAGGCCGGCGAGGGGCTGACGCGCCCCGAGCTCGCCATCGTGATGGCGTACGTGAAGATGGGCATCTACCGCCGCCTGCTCGAGACCGACGTGCCGAACGACGTCGCGCTCCGCCACTACCTGGTGCACTACTTCCCCGGCGAGCTGAGCGAGCGCTTCGCCGACGCCGTGCGCCGGCACCCGTTGCACAACGAGATCGCCGCCACGCAGATGACCAACCTGGCGGTCGACCTGCTGGGCATGACGTTCGTGCACCGCATGATCCGCGACACCGGTGCCAGCCCCGCCGAAATCATCCGAGCGGGCCTGATCGCGTTCGAGGTGATCGACGCCGAGGCACTGCTCGAGCGCCTGAACGCGCTGCCGGTGAGCGTCCCGGCCGACACCCTCTACCGCGCGCTCGACGCCCAGGTGGAGGCGATCGGCGGGCTGGTGCGCTGGATGCTCCTCAACGACCTGTCGGGCGAGGACGTGGGCGCCTTCGTCGACGCCTATCGCGGGCCGCTCGCCGCGATCAGGCGCGACCTCGCCGACCTGCTGCCCGGTGCCGAGAAGCGCCGCTACCAGGAGCTGGTCAAGGCCTTCCAGGCCGGCGGCTTCGTGGGCGAACTCGCGCACGAGGTCGCGACGTTCACGTACGTCCCGTCCAGCCTGGGTGTGATCGAGGTGACGCGCCGCACCGGCGCGCCACTGAGCGGCGTCGCGAAGCGCTTCTTCCAGGTGGGCGAGCGCCTGGGCCTGGGCTGGCTGCGCGACGAGCTCGCCGCGCTCCCGCCAAGCGGGCGCTGGGCGACGATCGCCCTGGGCGGTCTCATCATGGACCTGCGGCAGGTGCAGCAGGCGATCACCGAGCGCTTCTTGCGCGCCCGCGAGAGCGAGCCGAAGCTGTCGCTCGAGGCCTTCCTGGAGCGCTCGCCGAACGTGCTCAGGCGCTTCGACGAGGCCTACGCGCAACTGCGCGAGGCGGACGCCGTCGACCTGGCGTCGGGCAGCGTCCTGGCGCGGCTGCTCGAGCAGGTGCGCACGGGCTGACGCCGCGCCACGGGAGCGCGCGGCCGGCGGCGCGCTCGGGTGCCCGGCCCGCGGGCCCGATCACGCATCGTCGTGGGCCGCGAAGAACGGCCTCAGGACGGCGTTCAGCAGCATCACGCCGCGGCGCGTGGCGACCACTCGGTCGCCGTGGCGTCGCAACGTGCCCTGGGCGGTGGCCGCCGCGACCTGCGGCGCGTAGCGCTCGAAGGGGTCGATGCCGGTGCGCGCGTGCACCAGGCGCGCGTCCACGCCCTCACGCGTCCGCAGGCCGGTCATCAGCAACTCGAGCGCGAGCGTGGCGCCGTCCACGGGTGTGCGCTCCGGCGCCTCGCCCGCCAGCCAGGCCTTGATCGGCGCGTTGCGCGTGCGCACGCCGCGCGTGCCGGGCGGGTCGTCCGGGTCCGGCGGCTCGAACCCGGCTGCGCTCGGGCCCAGCGCCAACCAGCCGTCGCCGCGCCAATACACGCGGTTGTGATGGCTCTCGAAGCCGGGGCGGGCGTGGTTCGAGACCTCGTAGCGTTCGAGGGCGTTCGCGGCGAGCAGCGACTCGGCCAGCTCGAAGTCGTCCGCGGCGCGTTCCTCGTCGACGCGCACGCCGCGCCGCGCGAACGGCGTGAACGGCTCGATCGTGAGCGTGTAGACGCTCACGTGCTGCGCGCCGCTCGCGGCGGCGGCGGCGAGGTCGGCCCGGACGTCCTGGCCCGGTACGGCGGTGATCACGTCGAGCGACACCGCGAGCCCGGCGGCGAGGGCGTGCTCGACCGCCCGCAGCGCCTCGGCGCCGCTGTGCGAGCGTCCCAGGAAGCGCAGCACGGCGTCCTGCGTCGACTGCATGCCGATCGACACCCTGGTGACGCCGTCGTCGCGCCAGCGCGCCGCGCGCGCCGCGTCGAACGTTCCCGGGTCGGCCTCGAGCGTCGTCTCGAGCGCGCCCAGGCCGCCCCAGCCTCGGCGCACGGCGCCCAGCACGCGCGAGAGCTCGGCGTCGTCCAGGTGCGACGGCGTCCCGCCACCGAGGTAGAGCGTTCGCAGCCGCCCCGACCAACGCGCCGCCAGCGCCTCGGCCTCGGCCTCGATGCGCGTCAGGTACGCCGCCACGAGGCCCTCGTGGCGGCGCATCTTGTGGAAGTCGCAGTACGGGCACACCTGCGGGCAGAACGGGACGTGCAGGTACAGCGAGCCGGGCGTCTCCACGGGGCCAGTGTAGGCGGGTACGAAGGGGGTACGCTCGACACGTGCCCCGACGCCCTGCCCTGAAACGCCCTGCCCCGAAACGCCCTGCCTCGAAGCGTCCGGCCCTGAATCGTCCTGCGTCGAGACCCGCGCCTCCGCAGCGCCCCGTCGCCCGCCAGAGCGCTGCGCTGCCGTTCGAGCTCGCGGTGGCCCCCGGCCTGGCCGACCTCGCCCTGAACGAGGTGCGGGCGCTGGCGAGGCGTTCGCGGCTGCCCGCGCTGGAGACGACCGTCCGCGACGACGCGATCGCGGTGGCGTGGCCGGGCGACCCCGCCGAGCTGCACGCCCTGCGCACCGTCCAGTCGGTCGCCCGCGTGTGGCGCTTCGACGTGCCGCGGCCCAAGGCGCTGCTCGACAACACCGCCGTGCGCACGCTCGTCGACGGTGTCCGGACGATCGTGGAGAGCGCCCGGCCGGCGCGTTTCGAGGGCCTGCGCCTCTCCGCCGCAGGCTCCGGCAGCGCCGTGATGCAGCGCTTGGCCGAGGCGCTGGCCGCGGGCGTGGGGCTGCCGCTCGCGGGCGACGCGGGCGATCTGGTGGTGCGCGTGCGACGCGGTGAGGGCAGAGCGTGGGAGGTGCTGGTGCGGACCACGCCGCGGCCGCTCTCGGTGCGGGCCTGGCGCGTCTGCGACCGCCCCGGCGGGATCGACGCCGCCCTGGCCGCCGCGCTCGTGCGGCTCGCCGGCGTGCGCCCAGGCGACCGCGTCGCCAACCCCATGCTCGGCGGCGGCACGCTGCTGATCGAGCGCGCCCTCGCCGGCCCCGCCGCCTGCCTGCACGGCGTCGACACCGACCTCGAGGCGCTGGCGTGCGCGCAGCGCAACGCCGCCGCCGCCGGCGTGTCCGAGCGCATGGTGCTCGTGCCCGGCGACGCGACGCTGGCCATCGACCCGCCGACCGGCGGCGACGCCGCCGCCGCGGACGGTGGTCCGAGGCGGCGCTACGACCTCGTCCTGGTCGACCCACCGTGGGGCGACGCCGTCGGCGATCACGTCGCCAACGCGGCCCTCTACGCGGCGCTGCTGCGCGTCGCGGCGTCCCAGACCGTGACCGGCGGGCACCTCCTGATGGTCACGCACGAGGTGCGCCTGGCGGAGCGGCTCCTGGGCGACCACCCGGCCTGGGGGGTGCGCCATGCGCGGCGCGTCTGGCAGGGTGGCCATCGGCCGCTGTGCGCCCTGCTCGAGCGCCTCCCCGGCGGCTGAAGCGCCCACGGGGACGCCCAGGACGCGTGCTAGGCTGGACGTCATGCGCAGCGCCCTGGCCCCCCTGGCACCGCTCACGCGGCTCCGGCCCGGCTGGTACCTGCTCGCCTTTCTGGTCGTCTACGCCCTCGTGGTCACCCTCCAATGGCGCGCGGCCGCCGCCGAGTTGCGCGACGTCCGCATGACCGAGGCGGCCGCGGGGTCCGCCGAGCCCGTCGAGCCGGCGCGGTCGGCCGCGGTCGAGTCGGGCCTGTGGTTCCCCGTCCCGGGCGCCCGCATCCCCAGCGACGACGACCACCTGCCGGGCGCCGCTCGCGCCTACCGCGCCGGCGTCGCGGAGGGGTTCACCTTCTGGCCCGAGACCAGCGGCGTGCCGATCGTCCACGGCACACCCGTGATCGCCGCCGGGAGCGGCGAGGTGATCCGCGCCGACGTCGGCTACGTCGAGCCGTCGCCCTCCGAATGGGAGGCGCTGCTCGTGCGGGTGGACGGCGGCGCCGACGATACCGACCTCGACCTCCTGCGCGGTCGCCAGGTGTGGTTGCGCCTCGACGACGGTCGCGTCCTGCGCTACGGCCACCTGGCGTCGGTCCGCAGCGGCTTGAGCGTGGGACAGCGCGTGCCCCGGGGCCGCGTGATCGGGACCGTCGGGAACTCCGGCACGCCGGACGGCGTCGCGGGCCGCGCCGGCAACGCCCGCCTCCACTTCGAGGTGCGCGAGGGCGACACCTACTTCGGTGCCGACCTGGCCCCGGACGAGGTCCGCCTGGCGGCGACCTCGCTGTTCACGGGACCATGAGCGACGCATCGGAGGGTCGCCGCGTGGGCGACGGCGCGGTGCCAGGCGACACGGCCGACGGCGCGCCGCGCGACGCGGTGCCAGCCGTCGCCGACGATGCGGCGCTCGCTCCGCACGAGGTGACCGCCATCGAGCTGCTGTGGCGCAGCGTGTGGGTGCGCGGCATCGTCTACGTCGTGGCCGCGGTGCTGGTGCTGATCGTGCTCGTCACGCAGCAGCAGCGCTACATGTTCGCGTTGCAAGTCGGCACGATCGGCTTCCTCATCGCCTACGTGCTCAACCCGTTGGTCGACCTGCTCCAACGCCTCCGCATCGGTCGCGGTCTCGCCGTCGTGCTCGTCTACCTGCTGCTGCTCAACGTGTTCGTGCTCGGATCCGTGCTCCTGACGCAGGTCGTGGCGGAGACCGCCCGCTTCGTGGCGCTCGTGCCGTCGGCGGTCGAGGAGCTGACGGGTCTGTTCGGGCGCCTCTCGGTGTGGTTCTCGGGCATCCTCGACGCGGCGCCCGACTTCCTGCAGGAGCGCTTCGGCGTCGATCTCACCGGCGACGAGCTCGCCCAGCAGGTCCAAGAGCAACTCGCGGCGTGGGTCACGGCCCTGGCGCAGGCGCTCAACCGCTTCCTCGAGCGCTTGGTGGCGGAGGGACCGTCGGTGCTCATGGCCGGCGCGACGACCATCATCTCCACCACCTTCCAGGTGGTCCTCATCGTGATCGGCAGCGCCTACATCCTGTACGACTACCATCGCCTGGCGGCCAACGTCCGGCGCTACGTGCCGGTGCGCTGGCGCACGGTGCACGCCGACCTCAGCGTCAAGGCCGACCGCGCCGTCGGCGGGTACCTGCGCGGGCAGATCATGATCACGATCATCCTCGGTGTCCTGATCTGGATCGGCCTGACGCTCTCGGGCGTGCCGCTCGCGCTCGCGATCTCGTTCCTGGCCGCGGTGTTCAACCTGGTGCCGTACCTCGGCCCGGTCGTGGGCACGCTGCCCGCCGTGCTGCTCGGGCTGACGGTCTCGCCCCTCACGGCGTTGCTGGCCCTGATCGTGTTCGTGGTGGCCAACCAGATCGAGGCGCACCTGCTCTCGCCCATGATCCTCGGCAAGTCGACCGACATCCACCCGGTGACGGTGCTGATCTCGATCCTCATCGGCATCGGCTTCCTGGGCATCCTCGGGGCGTTCATCGCGGTGCCGATCGCGGCGATGGCGAAGGTCGTGCTGGAGGAGTACGTCCTGACGCGGCCCGCCTACCAGGAGCCCGACGAGGTCGGCGCACCGCCGAAGGACGGGGGCGCGGCAGCGCCGGGCTAGACTGAGCGGCGTGGCGAGACGCACGTCTGCACATGCGAACGGCGGCCGGGGCAGCCAGGCGTCCAAGCGCACCAAGCCCCGCGGCCAGCGCCGGAGCCTCGACCTCGAGGCGATCGGCCTGGTGCTGCTGGCGTTGGGTGCGGCCCTCGCCGGGCTGCTCACCCCGGCGCTGCCGAGCGGCGAGCTCGGTGAGCAGACGCGCACCCTCCTGAGCGGCCGCGTCGGCGTGGGCGCATGGGCGCTGCCCGGACCGCTGCTCGTCCTCGGCGGGCTGTTCCTCATGCGCCGCAGCCCACCCGCCTGGCCGCGGGTCCTGCTCGGCTATCTGCTGCTGTCGGTCGGCGTCTGGGGCTTCGTCATGCTCGCCGCGCCGCAGTCTGCGGGGAGCGTCGGCGTGGCCGCGCGCGCCGCCCTCACCGGCGCGGCAGGCGCGCTGGCGGCGGTGCCCGCCTTCGTCCTCGTGACGGTCGGCCTCGACCTCGTGTTCGGCCTGACGCCCACGCGCATCCTGCGCGGTTTGGTGCGCGCGCTCGTGCGGCTGGTGCGGGCGCTGTGGACGGCGCTGATGGCGTGGCGGGTGCGCGCGCGCCGCAGGGCCGCCTTCCAGGCCGACGTCGCCCAGGTGCGGCGCAGCCTGCGCGACATCGCGCGCGACCTCGCCGCGCTCGAGGGCCTGTACGCCGCCTCGGGCGAGCTGGTGCGCTGGCGCGAGAGCGTGCAGGAGACGCTGCTACGCCTCGGCCGTGCGACACCCGAGGTGCTCGACGAGGCGCGCGGCGATGCCGAGGCGTGGACCGACGCGGTGCGCGACTTCGCGTCCGACCGCGCCAAGGAGCTCGGCGTGCGCCTGCGCGAGGAGGGCGCGCGGCCCGACCTGCCCGAGGCGCTCGACGACGCGGCCGGCGATCTGCGCGACGGACGCGGACCGCGCCGCATCCCGTTCGACGATTGGACCCGGACGCTGCGCGCCTGGCTCGACCAACCCTTCGACGCGCCGCAGCAGGGCGCCCACGCGTTGGGCTCGGCGCGTGCCCTCGACACGCTGCGCAACGGGCTGGTGCTGGAGCTGACCGCGCTCGAGGACCGCCATCGCCGCTTGACGCGCGAGCGCGACGTCGCCGAGCAGTCGCTCGAGCGCATGACGCCCAGGCAGCTGGCGCGGGCATCGGCGTCGCACACCGAGCGTGAGCAGGGGTACCGCGCGGTCGAGCGGGGCGCCGCGGCGCTGGCGACCGAGGTGGTCGTCCTCGATCCGTGGCGCGAGCTCCTGAGCGCGTTGGTCCGCGCCAGCGCGACGCACCCCGGTGCAGAGGAAGTGCACGACTACGACGGTGCCCTGGCCGAGGCGCTGCGCGACCGTGGTCGCGACGAGATGCGCGCGCTCGACGGCTGGTCGCAGGCGCTCGAGGCCGTGGTGCTGCGGGCGCGCGAGGACCAGGCGCTGCGCGCCAGGCAGGCCCAGGCGCTCGCAGCCGCTGGCGTCCGCGCCCAGGCGGGTGACGAGTCCCAGGTCGACGCCGCCCTGCTCGACGACCCCGACGTGCACGTCAGTGACCACGCGGCCTGGGTGACCGACCCGGGAGCCGCCGCCGGCGACGACGGAGCCGATGACGACGACCCCCCGTGGGAGGTCGGGACGGACGACGCCACGCCTGCCGCGCGCGCCGCGGGGTCGCGAGCCCTCGCCGCCGGCGCCGCGCCCACCCAGGATGCCGCCGGTGACGCCCGTGGCGAGGCCGCCGACGAGCGACCGGCCGTCGGCGGCATCCCGATCACCGTGCCGGGCTTCGACCTGCTCGACCCGCCCGACTCGAGCAGCGACGACCCGCGCGAGGTGGCGCGCGAGGTGCGGCAGCGCGTGGCGAAGATCGACGCCACGCTCGAGAACTTCAAGCTCGAGGGGCGCGTGGTCGCCTCGGTCCGTGGACCGTCGGTGACGCGCTTCGAGGTCGAACCGGCGGCGGGCGAGAAGATCAGTCGCTTCGCGAACCTGTCCGACGACCTGGCGCTCGCCATGGCGGTGGGCTCGGTGCGCATCGAGGCGCCCATCCCCGGCAAGAGCGTCATCGGTCTCGAGGTCCCCAACGCCAGCCGCGACCTGATCCGCTTCCGCGAGGCGGTCGACGCGCCGAGCTTCAAGCGCTCCTCGGCACGGTTGCCGATCGTGCTCGGCAAGTCGATCGACGGCGACATGATGGTCGGCGACCTGGCCCGCATGCCGCACATCCTGCTGGCGGGATCCACGGGGTCGGGCAAGTCGGTGGCGGTGAGCGCGCTCATCGCGAGCCTGCTGTTCCGTTTCCTCCCCACCGAGCTGCGCTTCTTGATGGTCGACCCGAAGATGGTCGAGCTCACCCCGTTCGACGGCATCCCGCACCTGATCCGGCCGGTGGTCACCAACCCGACCGACGCCGCCGGGGTGCTGCTTGGAGCGGTGTCGCACATGGAGCGGCGCTACAAGATGATGTCGAAGATCGGCGCCAAGAACCTCGACCAGTACAACGCCAAGGCGCGCAAC